>JAFRMA010000052.1 GCA_017430925.1 Solobacterium sp.
CCGCCCCACCAGTTGTAGTGCATCTTCTGGAAATAGACGATATCCGCAAGACTTGCGAGCAGCTCGTCTGAATCCCACTTGCGCATATAAAAGAGATCATCTGCGTAGTATTCCTCAAACATATACATCAGAGCGACCATCACAAAAGCCATAAGAATCAAGGCTGTAAATAGCCCTTTCTTATGCTTCAACATGAATTCTTCTGTTCTTTTCAGGAAACCTGTCATTCTGAATACTCCGTTTCTGTTTTCTTCTGTCTATCATAACACAGAAAGAACCTGATATTCGTATGATCAGAACTCTCCGGCGTCTTTCCAGACTTCTTCCGCGATTTCTCTGACCAGTGCCAGTTTCGCCCACTGTTCTTCTTCCGTGAGCTTATTGCCTTCTTCCGTAGACGCGAAACCGCACTGCGGGGAAAGACACAGGTTCTCCAACGGCACATGCAGAGCTGCTTCATGGATCCTGCGCTTGATCAGGTTCTTGTCTTCCAGTTCCGGATGTTTGGTCGTAATGAGTCCCAGGACGACTTTCTTTCCCGGTGTTACATAGTCAAGTGGTCCGAAACCGCCGCTTCTGGCATCATCGTATTCCAGGTACAGGGCATTCACCTTCTCCTGCGCAAACAGATACGGCGCAATCGGGTCATAGGCCCCTTCATTCGCATAGGTGCTGTGGAAGTTTCCGCGGCAGACATGGGTATTGATCACCAGGTCTTCCGGCTTGCCTTCAATCGCGCGGTTATTCAGATCAATTTCTTCTTCCGCAATCCGTTTCAGACTTTCTTCCGTGATCCCGAATCTCGGCCAGAAACCCCGGTCCGCGTACAATGTCCATGTACAGTCATCAAACTGGATCGTCCGGCAGCCGGCGTCATACAGGTCCCGGATCACCTGATGATATGCCTTTACGATATCGTTCTTCAGTTCCTCATCGTCCGGGTATACAGACTTATTCTGTTCACGGTATTCCGGAAGACGCAGCTGGGTCAGTAACTGGGCCGGTGAAGGAATTGTCTGCTTGGCTGCCGTATGTTCATCTTCCAGCGCCTTGACAAAGCGGAAGTGTTCAATAAACGGGTGATTTTCTCCGGAGATCCTGCCGGTGATCACTGCGGTTTCCGCCTTGGTCATCTCACCGTGGAACTGCAGACCTTTGGCGGTGCTTCTTTTCTCGATTCCGTTCAGTCCCCAGAAGAAGTCCATATGCCACCAGGAACGCCGGAATTCACCGTCTGTGATGCCATGGAAACCTGCGTTCTTCTGTTTCTGCACCAGATCGATAATACAGGCATCTTCTACTTCCTTCAGCTGCTCATACGTTATCTTATGATTAAAATACTGTTCCCGGGCTTCCTTGAGCTTCTGCGGACGCAGAAAACTACCGACATAATCGTAACGGAACGGCGCATGTCTTCCCTGATCACTCATGATAGGATCCTCTTTTCTTCTTTGTATGACTCTATTTTATGGTTTTTTATAGGTGAATTCCATACTCTATGCTAGAATACACGTATGAAAAAGTTATCGATTTTAATCCCCGTATACAACGCCGAAAAAGAACTTGGACAGTGTCTTGACAGTATTCTTCCGCAGCTGACTGAAGAAACCGAAATGATCCTGATCGATGACGGATCCAGAGATCAAAGTTGGCAGATCCTGCAGGAATACAAGAACCGATATCCTGAAATCTCCATTTCTCATCAGGAGAATCAGGGATGTACAGCCACCCGCAAACATGCGCTGGCACAGGCTCAGGGTAAATATTCCTGGTTCTTTGACGATGATGACCGGATAGAGCCAAAAACCTTACCGGCATTACTCTCCTATCTGGAGGATGACCCGGATATCCTGATCTTCCGGAATACCGTGGATTTCGTGGAAGAGAATTATAGTTTTGAGATGAATTGTCCGGACAAAGTGTATGATGGACCGATTCCGGCAATTGAGGATTGTTTCCGCAACGATAGTTTCAATACCTACTGGAACAAGTTCTACCGTACTTCAATCCTGAAGGAACATCCCGAGTGTCTGCCGGAAGGAAAAGAGAATTCCGGAGATCTGATCTTCAACTGTGTGGCTTTTACTTACGCAAAGAAGATCATCAGTACTTCCCTGCTGGTATATCACTACCAGAAACGCGCAAGAGAGACCATGGTCAACCGTTTCCTTCCTGACAGTGTGGAAGTGCTGAAAGACAAGGAAACCGGCGTACAGACGATGATGAATCTTCTCCAGGATCCCGGAAACCCTCTGATTGACAACTACCTGCT
This sequence comes from Solobacterium sp., assembly GCA_017430925.1. Classification (GTDB taxonomy): domain Bacteria; phylum Bacillota_I; class Bacilli_A; order Erysipelotrichales; family Erysipelotrichaceae; genus Bulleidia. The sequence goes on from JAFRMA010000052.1 coordinate 2,273, forward strand.
CAGGGAATACGAAGTCTTTGTGATCAACCTGTTCGCGGATGGTTCTCCCTACACCAGGCAGGAAAAAATAAACATGGTGCAGGAACACGTCCTTACACCACGTGGAATGGTTGCCATAAAGAATGCGGAGACACCGAATATCTATTCCAGGATCTTCAAGAAAGCAGCTCTGACATTTAATGCCAGAAAGATCGTGGATACCTATACGGTACTTAGTACAGCCAAGAATACCTTCGGCGGTCTGTACCGGCAGTTCCGAAAAATGAGTTATCTTAAAAAGTGATGGATGCCATCACTTTTTCTTCCGCAGTTTCCCGGCGGCGTACTCACCGAACTCCAGTAATCCCAGGTATGACAATCTTGCCCAGGATACTGCCCGTACATCATAACGTACAACATTCGGGTTAATGCCCTTTTTCTGCTTTTTCCGGGGCTTTCTCAGGTCATACAGATACAGGTCATCCCCTGCCACATTCTCCCGGAAATTGACTTCCTGCGGTCTCAGTTTCAAGCCGTAGGTCTGAATCACTTCATACGGAAGATACCGGGTAGACAACATGTAGTGATGATCAAAGGTGCGGGAATGACTTCCGTTCAGATCCATCAGTACTTCTTCTCCCTGATATACAGGTGTAAACCAGGGATCACCCATCCGTTCAAAGAAGGCATCATAACGGATCAGCTGATCCATCGGATACATCCTGAACTCTCTCTGTCCGTGTACCGTGGATACCTGATAGTCCGTATCCGTCTTCTTCCGGTTCTCTCCGACTTCTTCCATGTTTGTGGAAAAGGAGTGGTACGGATAAATCATAAACAGGTGATTTGAACAGATATACCCCATGTAGTATCTCAGCCAGCTGCGTTCATCCCAGCCGTACGAATAATCCGCCATTCCCTCCGGCTGTTCAAACGAAGGATGAGAAAGATACCAGTCATGGAATTCATTCCACATCCGTTTTGACCAGGATTGTCCCCAGGACTGCGCACTCTGTAACAGATAGACATCACTGCCGTTATACTCCGGTTCAAAGCGTCTTCCTACCTGCGGATGCGTATAATGCTGGTACAGGGATACGCCGGCAACCGACGGATCATCTCCATACGTGCGCATCGCTTCCCGCACATACAGATAATAACTGTCCGATACCACCACATCATCTTCCAGCATGATCAGAAAATCATGATCACCGATCAGATTCCCGCAGGAGATCACATGTTTACGCAGGCCTTGTCTATCCGGATGAGCGATGATTCTCTTTTCTCCGTGTGCCCACGGAAAAGTATCGATCATCTCAACCAGTTCCTGTTGTACGGGACTGTGATCCAGACTGAAATACAGATCTACCTGATCATCACCGGGATATTCTGCTTTACGGACAGCCCCAAAACAATTCCGTATACAATCCTTACGGTTATAACCGATGATGACGATCACACTGTTCATTTCACGGCCTCTTTGATAATATTACAGATCCTGTCTACATCACTCAGGGCCAGATCCGCAAACAACGGCAGCGTCAGTACACGTCTGCTCATCTGCAGGGCAACCGGTGTATCTTCCGGATCATACTGTCCCTTATAACAGGCAACGCTGTTGGTTAACGGATAGAAATACTTCCGGGCATTGATTCCCTGACCGGCAAGAATATCCTTGATCTGATTGCGGTCAATACCGAGAACCTCTTCATTGAAGACCACGGGGAAGTACGCGTAATTCGGCTTTACATCCTTCTGCGGCTGGTTCACCGTGATGCCGGGAATTCCGGACAGATTCTCACGATATCTCTCGACCACATGTCTGCGTTTCTCGATTTCCCCGTCCACATGGCGCAGATTGCACAGACCCATAGCTGCGCAGAATTCGTTGAATTTCGCGTTCGGGCCTACTTCCGTGATATTCTCTTCATCACAGATACCAAAGTCTTTCATGTAGTTCAGTTTTGTGCCGAAGGTATCCTTGATATCATCTTTGTAGGTTACCGCGCCGCCTTCAATGGTATGGAACACTTTTGTGGCATGGAAACTGAAACAAGACGCGTCTCCGTAAGTGCCGATTCCTCTGCCCTTGTACTCTACGCCGAATGTATGCGCTGCGTCGTAGATGACCTTCAAACCGTGTTTCTTCGCAATTTTCTCAATTTCTTCAACATCGCAGATATTCCCGTAGACATGTACAGGGAGGATCGCGCAGGTCTTGTCAGTAATCAGGGCTTCAATCTTTTCGGGATCCATCGTATACGTTACCGGATCGATATCACAGAAAACCGGTTTCAAGCCGTTACGGACGATTGCCTGCGTCGTAGACACAAAAGTAAATGGTGTGGTGATGACTTCACCCTGCAGACCAAAAGCAGCCAGAGAGAGTTCGATAGCCATATGACCATTGGTAAACAGTTCGGTATTCTCTGTCTTCAGATATCCGCATAATTCTTTCTGAAGAGTCTGATGCTTGATGCCCATATTGGTCAGCCAGCGGGAATCCCAGATATCACGGATTTCTTCTACGTATTCATCAAAATCCGGCATGGATGACCTCGTCACCAGTATTTTATCGTTTGCCATAATAACCTCATTTCTGCTTCAGATACTTCATGAAGTGTTCTTTGTTTTCCAAAGCGGTCGTTGTCGGTCTGCCAAGGTCTGCTCTTGCGCCGATTGCGGATTTCACTTCGATCATGGTCAATCTGTGATTCTGGATGGTTTCTTCCAGAACCCGGTCAAGGTCTTCCGCGGAAGATACCGTATATGTCTGCGCATAACCACATGCCTGAGCGATTTTTGCGATATCCATGTCTTTTACTGCTGTAGGCATACCGCCCACACTCTCGTGAGAACCGTTATTGACCACGATATGAATCAGATTGGAAGGATTTTGGGAAGCAATCACTGCCATAGCCCCCATGTGCATGAGAGCTGCGCCGTCTCCGTCAACACACCAGACCCGTGTATCCGGTTTCTGTAACGCGATACCCAGGGCAATGCTTGAACAATGTCCCATGGAACCTACAGTCAGAAAGTCCATATCATGCCCGGTATGATCCGCTTCACGAATCTCAAACAATTCTCGGGAAGCTTTTCCTGTGGTGGATACGATCGGATCATTACCGCTGTAGTTTGTCACATGATGGATGATTTCTTCTCTGGTCAGTTCATTGGTGTTGGTATATTCGATTTCTTCCTCAAAAGACAATCCGCCCTTGCGCACCACAAAAGCCACATTCTTTCCCTGATCCAGCAGAAGACGGAACTCCTTCATGGTATCTCTGACTTCTTCCATCGTCGTATCTTTACTGATGACCATGTACGGAATACCCATGACCTTCAGCAGTTCCAGAGTCACTTCTCCCTGGTAGATATGCTGGGGTTCATCATGGATTCCCGGTTCTCCTCTCCATCCGATCACAAAGATCATCGGGATGGCATAGACCTTATCATTCAAAAGTGACGCTATGGGATTGATGGCATTGCCTTCTCCGGAATTCTGCATGTATACCACAGGTACTTTTCCTGTAGCCAGATGATAACCGGCAGCCAG
>JAFRMA010000053.1 GCA_017430925.1 Solobacterium sp.
GTATAATCAACCGAATTAATTCATTCTTTAACTGATCCTGCAGGTGTATTCAAAGCCCTGCATGCGGGTAAATCGCAAGAGTATCTTAAGTTTGCGTATACTACCAGTAGTACTAGGCGGCGTTTATTCGCCGCTTTTTTAGTTGCTATAAATTTAGTAATCATCAAAAAAAGACTTCACTGTGACAATAAACTGTCAACGCCAGGAAGCCGCTGCTTATATTCTGAACATCTCCGAATGAGTGCCTATAACAACAAACATCCAGAAGACTTAAATCAAGACCACGCTTTTTCATCAGCTTTTAGTTTTTCTTATAAGCCGTAGTGAATTTCAGCTGGCACATTATTCCTCAAGTGCCGCTTTCAGTTCTTCCATACTGCTTAATCTCTTGACTTCAGGATCGCGGGATATACGTCTGGCCTCAGCCATTGCGTAAAGCGCGCTCTGAGAATACTGTGGCATCTCTATCGCAAAAGGGAGGCCTCCGCGAAGGACACACTGGTGAAGGAATATCTTGACTGCACCGGACATATCAAGGCCGAGCTTTGAGAATAATGCGGTTGCTTCCTTTTTTATATCTGCATCTATACGAATCTGAGTTGGTACTGTGGCCATAGAGTTATCTCTTTTCTATCTGTTTTCAAAATGTAGCTGTATTGGCTTACATCATCAACTTAATCGATTACATATATCGAAAAAGAGATGATCTGATTTGGGTGAAATATTGTTATTAACACGATTTTCAATATCCAGACACACATGATCCGGATCAACTCTTCAATCTCTTCTTTGTTATCCTGAACGCCGAAAAAAATCACGAGAGAATTCACCCGCAAAGTTTACCGTCTGACTTTTCCGACGATTATTCCCATGCTTTATGTCAGCCGCCCGGCATTGAAATGTCAGGATTTCTTTGTGATTTTATACGCGTTCATAATTGACAATAGTTGCATATAACAACTATAATAAATTCAGAGTTTTACAACCGAAACAAAACACAAAAGGAGAGTGACAAGTATGACATTATTGGTTGGTGCCGGCAAGGCAAGTCTGAATCCTACAGAGAAGATGTTACCGTTTCCCAAACCGGCGAAAAGTGACTGGGGTATGGAACCGGTCAGCACCTCGGCAATCTACGATGATATGGACTGCCGGGCAATCGCGATAGACAACGGAAAAGACAAGATCTTGTTTGTGACCTTTGAACTGGGAGGAGTACCCCACATCGAAGACCTGAAAACAATGATTGCTGAAGAAACAGGATATCCGGAAGACAGTATATTCCTCACTGCCACACACAATCATACCGGATACCATGATCATAATAACTTCAAGCGTTATACAGAAAACGAAGAGTATTTCACCTGGCTGGCAGAAGTGAAGCGTGTAGAAGCACAGGCTGCCCTGGATGCTGCGAAACAGGCAGTATCCTCCATGCGTCCGGCAAAATTCGGCTACGGCGAAACACAGAGTTTTGTGAATACCAACCGTGATCTGCAGACCCTGGGAGGATACTGGGTAGAAGCCAGAAACCTTGGCGGCTACAGTGATAAGACATTAGCTCTGATCAAGTTTGTGGATGAAGAGGACCATGTGATCGCCGTACTGATGAACTACGGATGTCATGCGACCTGCTGTTACCTGATGAAGGACTTTGACGGTCTGATGAAGAGCTCCGGAAACTTCAACGGTATCGCTTCCCGTTTCGTGGAACAGCACTACGGCAACGGATGTGTCGCCATGTGGACAAGCGGAGCCGCAGGAAATGTCAATCCGTTACTGAGTCATGGCCTGCAGTATGAATATCCGGATGGATGGACCAGCGCGGTGGATTATCCGGACGGTGTCGGCTGGATGCAGATGGAAAGTATGGGACGCACACACGGGGCAGACTGTGTGAAGGGAATTGACGCGATCACCAGATATTCCGGACGTATGCCGATCCGTTGCACAAGGAGAACCGCCATGCTACCGGGACAGAAGAAAGTCGCGGATGATACCAACAGTTCTTCCGGAACAGCTTTCCGTATGGGAGGCAGGGGAATCAGAAACTATGATGAAGTACCTTACGGTGAGATTCCTCCGGTACCTGCCGGACATACCATGGCAGAAGATCCCGAGAATCCCTGTCCGCTGGATATGGAACTGATCCTGCTTGGCGATATCGCCATTGTACGTGCTAACGCAGAACTGTACGCGGAAATCGGCAGAGATATGAAAGCCGCATCACCGTTCAAGAAAACCTTCGTGATGACCCATACCGGGATCCGCGGCAGAGCAGGATATATCCTGGATAAGACAGCCGCTGAACGCAACGAAAAAGTATTCCAGGCATTCGGGCCGACAAAACCCGGAGCCTGTGAAGAACCGATTCTTCAGACCGAAACCGAAATGTTTGAAGAAATCATGGAATAGAAGGAGAGTAATATGCCGACAAATTTATATCCTGTAGTACAGATTCGTAAGGGATTCTGGGAGATTGATGAATTTGAGATCTCCAGTTGTTTCCTGATTGAGGGATCCGAAAGAGCTCTGCTGATCGATACAGGGCAGGGAATCGGTGATCTGCGCAGCTGTGTGGAAATGCTTACAGACAAACCGGTAACGGTCGTCCTGACCCATAATCATGCGGATCATATCGGGAATGTTTACCAGTGGGATGAAGTATGGATCCATCCCAATGACAAACCCGGCCTGACCAGAAAAGACGTAGAACGCGCAAAGAACAGCGCTGCCAAGATTGCGAAACGCCAGAAAGGCTGCTTCGACGGTGTATACAAGATGTTCCGTCTGGAACCGTATGACCTGAATGAAGTGCTTCCTTCTCCGGAGAAAGATCTCGTTATCCATGATCTTGCGGACGGAATGAAATTTGATCTCGGCGGAGGACGGATCATCACCTGCTATGAATGTTTCGGACACACGAAGGGAGAAGTTGTCTTCCTGGATGAGAAAGAACGTATTCTGATTGCCGGAGATGCCCTGAATTACAATCTCGGTGTCAGCGCCGTCCCGGTAGAGACCACATTACGTTTCCTGAAGAGATTACAGTCCATGAGTGATAAATATGACTGTATCTACAATAACCACCACGATATGCGTCCTCTCGGCGCTCCTCTGGATGATGACTGTCTGCCTAACGCAATCGCAATCCTGGAAGATGTCATGAAGGGTATCATCATTCCCGTACAGGAACCGAATTTCTGGGGACAGGAACTCTCTCTCTCGCAGGAAGATCTTGAGGCGAACAAGCATCCGAAGATGGGTGACGGCAGACCTTCCAACCGTACAACTCTGCGCAGAGGCAGAAACTTTGTCGGTATTGATGTAAATAACATCTTAGAGGAGAAGTAATCATGGACGGACGTACAACCTTATACCCGATGGTTCAGTTCCGCAGGGACACCTGGGAAATCGATGAATTTGACTGCGCGAGTTGTTTCCTGCTGATTGGTTCAGAGAAGGCTTTACTGATCGATACAGGTGTTGGTCTGGGAGACCTCCGCGGTGCTGTAGAGATGATTACAGATAAACCGGTGATCGTCGTACTGAGTCATAATCACGGGGATCATATCGGGAATGCGCATCAGTTTGAAGAAGTCTGGATCAATCCTGCGGACAAAGAAGGATTCATTCATTCCACCATGGGTGAAATGATGAAGAGGTATCCTGCACAGATGGCAGTACGCCAGAAGGGCTGCTTCGAGGGAGTATACAAGATGTTCCGCCTGTATCCGTATGACCTGAATACAGACCTGAAAATCACGACAGAAGAGAATCTGCCGGTAATCCATGACCTTACGGACGGCATGCAGTTTGACCTGGGAGATCGTGTAGTTACCGCCTATGACTGCCCGGGACATACAGCAGGAGAGATGGTCTTCATTGATTCCAAAGAGAGAATTTGTATTGCCGGAGATGCTTTGAACTATAACCTGGGTGTCAGTTCACAGCCGCTGGAAAGAACCGTACGTTATCTGAAGAGACTGCAGGATATGTCTGATCAGTATGACGAGATTTACAATAACCACCATGACTTCCGCGCTCTGGGTGCACCCCTGGATAAGGATTGTCTTCCCAATGCGATCGCTGCCATGGAAGACGCAGTCAGCGGACATATTGTCCCTGTGACTGTCCCCAACTGGTTTGGACAGGATCTGTTGCTAAGCAGTGATGATAAAGTAGAAAATCCCATGGGCAGAACATTCATTCAGTGGGGAAGAAACTTTGTGGGTATAGACCCCGGAAATATCAAGGAATAGAGAGGAACACACATGGCAGAATTAACAAAACTTTATCCCATGGTTCAGTTCAAGAAGGATACCTGGGAAATTGATGAATTTGACGCAGCGAGTATCTTCCTGCTGGTAGGAACAGAAAAGGCTATGGTCATTGACTGTGGTATGGGTATCGGTGACCTCAGAGGCGCAATCGAGATGATCACGGATAAACCGCTGGTTGTTGTCATCAGTCACGGGCACATTGACCACACCGCGAACGCGCGTCAGTTTGAAGAAATCTGGATCAGTCCGAAAGACGCAGATAAACCGATTCCGCAGAATATCGAGAGAAGACGCTGGGATACGATCCGTATCGCGAATCGTCAGAAAGGCTGTTTCGAAGGCGTATACAAGATGTTCAAGTTATATCCGTATGATATAAACGTGGATATCCGTGAACCGGGACCGGATGAACCGATGCCGATCATCCATGACCTGGAAGACGGTATGCAGTTTGATCTCGGCGGCGGACGTATCGTCACAGCATATGCCTGCCCGGGTCATTCCGAAGGTGAATTCATCTTCCTGGATGAAAAGACACGCACTTTGTTTGCCGGAGACGCGTTGAACTACAATCTCGGTGTAGGGGCTGTACCGCTGGAAACAACCCTCCGTTATATGAAGAGAATGCAGGATCTTTCGGAAAAGTATGATGGTATTTATAACGGTCATCATGACTTCCGTGCTCTTGGGGCACCGCTGGATGATGACTGTCTGCCTACCGTGATTGCGATGATGGAAGATGCGCTGGCAGGACATATCGTACCTTGTCAGGTACCGAGTCCCTGGGGACAAGATCTGCAGCTGACCAGTGAACCGGTAAATGTCATGGCACAGGCACCGGGAATGATGCCGGGAACGAAAGAAACACGCCCGCAGAGGGTGATGTTAAGAAGAGGACGTAATTTCCTGGGAATCAATCCGGAGAATCTCTACGAAAAGAAAGACTGATTCTTTCCTGCATATCACGGACAAAGGAGCACACAATGAAAAACACAAACAATCACAAGAAGATCCGGATCGCGTTCTGCGGACACCGCGGACATGTCGATAAGTTCGCCCGGATGGTCAACTCGTATCCGGAGAGTGAAGCAGCCGGTTTCTGGGACGACGAACAACCGGAACAGGCAAAACAGTTCGCTGAACAATTCTCCTGCCGGTACTATGAAACATACACTGATCTGGTGCAGGATCCGGAGGTTGACGGTCTGGTGATATCCATGACGAATAACCGGAATACGGAATTGATCCTGCAGGCAGTCCATGCGGGGAAATCCGTGTTTGTGGAGAAACCGTTGTGTATGGATCCCGAAGATGCCTACGCGGTACGCAGGGCAGTAAAGGAGAAGAACGTCAAGTTCTTCATGACTGATCCGTTTGTAGATCCGGGAATCATGTGGGCTAAGACCATGTTATCTTCCGGAAAACTGGGAAAGCTGCTGTCTGTACGCTGCCGATTCCACAACGAGATGTACCACGGTATCGTTAAGAGTGAAGAACATATGCGGTACCTGGCAGAAACCATGGGCGGCGGTATTATGGCAGATACCGGGAATCATCCTGTACATGCGGTCACCTATCTTCTGGGGATACCGGAGCGTGTATACGGAACAGCCGGATATCTGGATGAAACAGCCAGGTCTTGTGGATTTGATCAGTTTGCGACTGTCGTATACCACTATCCTGAAGATGTGACCGCGACATTGGAGATCGGATTTGTGGCTCCATCCGTTAGTAACGCGTTTGAGATCCATGGTACAGGCGGCTCAATCCTGTATCGTGGCTTCGCACATAAAGGTGACCGGGAACTGAAGTACTGCCTGGTGAAAGATGTACATGAGAATCCGGAATGGGTCACGGTTATGGAAGAAGAACTACCTCCGCAGCCGGATGATCATATCCGTTATTATGTACGTATGCTGGCAGAGGATATCCCGAACGAGCAGGTTGGTATAGATCCGGCCAGTGTACACGGAGTAAGTCTGGATACAGCGGTATCCATGGTAGAACTCTGTAAGGCATTCTATGATTCAGCGGAATCCGGCAGTGCGGTAAGGGTACAGGATAAGATCTGATACAAGTTTCTCGATATAGGAAAAAAGAATAGAGATAGATAAAGTATATCTTTGATAGATATACTTTATTTATATAATGGTGGACCAGGTTTTACCAAAGAGAAAGGAAAGATAATTATGGGAATCAGAGAGCCTTTAGTGCATGAAATTGCTGAAAAAGTCTGGCTGATCAATGAGTTCGGAAGCAATAACATGTACGTGATCGAAGGCACGGAAAGAGCGCTTGTCGTAGACGCAGGAACGACATACTGCAACTTCCGGGCAATTATCGAGTCATTGACTGACAAACCGTACGATGTGGCTGTAACACATGCGCATCCGGACCATGTCGGTATGATGCACCAGTTTGAAAAGATCTATATCCATAAGAATGAACTGGGTATAGTCAAAGATCCGGAAGAGGAAGAAGCGGATAAGATTGCCGCATCCCTGGGCAGATCCTCCGTGAAGAGCCTGCCGAAAGAAGACAGAAAGAGATGGAGTCTTCTGTTACGTGACGGTCAGATGAGTGAAATGTTCTATAACTGCACAAGTTATGATGTGGATATGAGCGGTTTCAACATGGTGGATAAGCTTGACCCGGATGCTCCGGAAGTATGGGAATGCACAGAAGAGATGATCTGCAGAGGAGACTATGATACCGAACTGATTTTCATTGATGAAGGGTATGAGTTCGATCTGGGAGACCGGAAGGTAATGACCATGTTCCTGCCTGGACATACAACAGGACACCTGCTGTTTATCGATCCGAAGTCCAGAATCGCGTTTACCGGTGATTGTGTCAATATGAATAACGGTTCCAGTTTCCATGCCGCAAGTACACATATTCGTTACCTGCAGAAGTTCCTGGCTGAATACGGAAAGAGCTATGACCGGATCTTTACCGGACATACTACCTACGGCAGACGCCTGAACTTCGAAAGTGAACCTGTACAGGTTGTAGAGAATCTCGTGGAAGCGTACCGCGCATTACTGAGAGGCGAAGCAGAGATCGTTGAGCAGGCGTTCCACCTGTTCCCGGACGGACCGAAGAGAAAACTCGTGGTTTATGGTACAGACGCACCGTTCAGCCACTTATCCAAGAACCCGCGTGTAACCCCGCAGGTACCTCCGAAACTCTGGGAAGACGGAGAAGAACATATTATTCCGTAGGAGGCAGACATGAGTAAATTACGTGAACCATTAGTAACAGAAATCGCCAAGGGTGTATGGCATATCAACGAACTGGGATTGAATTCCATGTATGTTATTGAAGGTACGGAAAGATCTCTGGTTGTGGATGCGGGATCCGGATACTGTCATTTCCGGGAGATCGTGGAATCTCTGACAGATAAACCCTACGATGTCGCGATTACTCACGCACACCCGGATCATATCGGTATGTGCCGTCAGTTTGAGCGTGTGTTTGTGAACCGGAAAGAACTGGGAAGAATACGTAAAGAAGGTGAAGATGCCGGATTTGCGCCTCCTGGTATGGGCGGGCCGTTCGTGGACAGTCTCCCGACAGAACCAAGCAAGCGTCTGAGTGAACTGGAACGTGACGGTCAGATGAGCGGTATGTTCAAACGCTGCACACAGAAAGAATACGATATCAAGGACTTCTTCCTGGTCTATAACCAGCATGTAAAATATTACGATACCTGGGAGATCAGTGAAGATATGATCTGTAAAGGTGATTATGATACAGAACTGGTATTCATTGATGAAGGATATGAATTTGATCTCGGTGACAGAAAGATCAAGACGATGTATCTTCCGGGACATTCCGCAGGACATCTGCTGTTTATTGATCCGAAATCCAGAATCGCGTTTACCGGTGACTGTGTTAATGGAAATAACGGCTCAGGCATTCATGCCGCAAGCACACATATCCGCTATATTGAGCACTTCCTGGAAGAATACGGAAAGTCCTATGACCGTATCTATAACGGTCACTGCTCCTACGGTGGTACATTCAGCTCCAGTAGTGAAGATATTCGGGTAGTACGCAATTTAGCTGACGCATACCGCGCATTGCTGAAAGGCGAAGCACAGGTCGTGGAAATGGCTTCTCACTTATTCCCGGACGGGCCAAAGCGCAAGGTCGTCATCTATGGTGACGGCACAAAAGAGAATCCGCGTGTTACACCGGGTTGTCCGCCGAGACTCTGGGAAGAAGGAGAAGAGCACATAATACCATAAGGAGGAAGTATGAAGATCAGTCAACCCTTAATTCATGAGATCGCCGAACGTACATGGTTTGTGGATGAACTAGGCACAAACGCCATGTATATTCTGGAAGGATCCGAACGCTCCCTGGTCATCGACGCAGGTACAGGCTACTGCAACTTCAAGGCAATCATTGAAAGTATTACAGACAAACCCTACGATGTGGCAATTACCCACGCACACCCTGATCATGTCGGTATGATGCATGAATTTGATCAGATCTATATCAACAGACTGGAACTGGACGGCGAAACCATTCCCACCGAAGACCGTAAGAAATACAGTGATCTTGTCAAGGATGGTCAGGTCGGTGAAATGTTTGCGCGCTGTGTCGGACCAATTAAGGCAGAAGGCTACTTCTTCAAAATTGCCAGACAGCATGTCGGTTACTGGGATGTATGGGAACCGAAAGATGAATATATCTGCAAGGGAGATAAGGATACGGAACTGATCTTTATCGATGAAGGTTATGTCTTTGACCTGGGAGACCGTAAAGTCAGTACGGTATTCCTGCCGGGTCATACAAAGGGACATCTGATCTTTATTGATGATATGACCAGGATCGCCTTTACCGGTGATGCGGTAAACCACAACAATGGTTCACGTTTCCATGCCGCAAGTACGCATATCCGCTATCTGCTTCATTTCCTGGAAGGCTATGGCAAGACCTATGACCGTATCTTCAACGGACATACGTCCTACGGAGGGACCTTTAGTTCTTTCAGTGAACCGATTGCGGTTGTCTATAACCTGGTAGAAGCTTACCGGGCATTACTCCGCGGAGAAGCCCACACGGAAGTCAGACCGGTTCATATCGATCCTTCCCGTACAGTAGAACTTGTTGTCTATGGTACAGATGCGCCGAACAGCCGTTTAAGCAAGAACCCGGTCGTTACTCCGAATGTACCCCCAAGACTCTGGGAAGACGGGGAAGAACATATTATCCCGTAAGGAGGAATATCTGTGTATATCACCAAGCCAATTATCAACGAAATTGCGGAACGCACATGGTTCATCAACGAATTCGGACATAACGCGATCTACGTGCTGGAAGGTACGAAAAGATCTCTGGTCGTAGACTGCGGAACAGGTTTCTTTGACTTGAAAAAAGTCGTGGAATCCCTGACGGATAAACCATACGACGTTGTTGTTACACACGCGCATCCTGATCATGTCGGGTTAATGCACCAGTTTGACCAGATCTACATCAATCGTCTGGAACTTGATGGTGAGACCATTCCCACAGAAGACCGCAAGAAATACAGTGAACTTCTGGCAGATAACCAGGTAGGTCCGGGATTTCAGCGCTGTGTAGGACCTCTGACCGCAGATAAGTACGCAATGATCTGGAACCAGAAGATTGGGTTCTACGATGTTTGGAAACCCCTGGAGGAAGATGTTGTCCGCGGTGATAAGGATACCGAACTGATCTTTATCGATGAAGGGTATGTCTTTGACCTGGGAGACCGTAAAGTCAGTACGGTATTCCTGCCCGGTCACTCCAAGGGAGGAATGATCTACATTGATGATCTCACCAGAATCGCGTTTACCGGTGATGCGGTGAATTTCAACAACGGCTCAAGTTTCCACGCCGCAAGTACGCATATCCGTTATCTGCAGCACTTCCTGGAAGGATACCGCAGAACTTATGACCGGATCTATACCGGACATACGGCTTATGGGGGAAGCTTTGATGCCTATTCTGAAGATATCTCGGTTGTACGTAATCTGATTGAAGCGTACAGAGCACTGCTGAGAGGAGACGCTGTAACCGAAGAGAGAGCACGTCATACCAATCCCAATGGTCCGAAGTTTAAGATCGTGATTTACGGAAATCCTGACCGGAGCCGTCTGAACAAGAATCCTCTGGTTACCCCTCAGGTACCTCCCAGACTCTGGGAAGACGGGGAAGAGCACATCATCCCTTAAGTGAAGAAAGACAGGTGATACACATTTGTATCATCTGTTTTTACTTTTGTCGATTTTATGTTGAAAAATAACAGATATCTGTTCACATGGAGTGAGTTTCAATGGTATATTAATTAAACTGTTATATGATGAAACTGAAGAGAAAGGTAAGAGGTGTATATGAGTACAAAGAAAATGGTAAAAACTTACCTGGATGAAGTTCCGTGGGGGACAGAAGAATTTCTGGCAGCGGAGGAAAAGAAATCTAGAAAAGAACGGAAAAAACTGCCGGAAGGCTGTGAGAGTACAGTACTCTACAAAGATATCATGCGTATTGCGTGGCCTTCCCTGGTTGAACAGTTACTGACAAGTCTTGTCGGTATGGCGGATATGATCATGGTTGGCTCCATGGTCAACGGTGATGACGCAATCTCCGCCGTCAGTCTGGCGAACCAGCCGAAGTTTATCTTTATCTCCCTGATGATCGCGCTAAACGTCGGTGTTACCGCAGCGGTTGCCCGTGACCGTGGTGCCCAGCAGCACGATCAGGCGAATAAGACATTACTGCAGGGCCTGTATATGGGTATCTGGGTCTATATCTTCTCTTCCGTGATGGGATTCATCTTTGCCAGACCGCTGGTACGCTTCATGGCTACCTCGGCGCTGAGTGATGAGATCGTGGATATGGGTACAACCTATATGAAGATACAGATGCTTGGGTTTATCACCATGGGTATTGCCGGTTCCATTACCGCGGCATTACGTGGTGTAGGTAACTCGCGTTCTCCGATGATCTACAACATTACTGCCAACCTGGTGAATATCGTTGGTAACTATCTGTTGATCAACGGTCACTTCGGCTTCCCTGCTTTAGGTGTAGCAGGTGCTTCCATAGCGACAGTGATCGGTCAGATCGTGGCGATGATCATCGCCTTGAGAGTTGTCGGTTCCGGCAAGCATTACTTCAAGATCAGTCTTCTGGACTTCTTCCGCGGTTTCAAGGTGGATATGAACGCGATCAGCCGTATTGTCAAGGTTGGTATTCCTTCCCTGATCGAACAGGGGATCATGCGTGTTGGTATCA
Source organism: Solobacterium sp. (assembly GCA_017430925.1). Classification (GTDB taxonomy): domain Bacteria; phylum Bacillota_I; class Bacilli_A; order Erysipelotrichales; family Erysipelotrichaceae; genus Bulleidia. The sequence continues at coordinate 11,556 of JAFRMA010000053.1, forward strand.
TCCTGTTCTCCAGACAGGTCGCTTCCCTTGGTCAGCCGTACTACGCGACACACCAGATCTGCATGAACGTACAGTCTCTGTCCTTCATGTTAGGTATGGGTATTGCGGTCAGTTCTACGACCTTGGTTGGCCAGAGTCTTGGTAAGAAACGTCCGGATATGGCAGAGCACTACTCTACCAGGTGTATGCGTCTTGGTTTGGCAATGTCGGTATTGCTTGGCTTGTTCTTTGCGTTCTTCGGCAAGTATGTTGTAGGTCTCTACAGCGATACGCCGGAAGTAATTGCCGCATCTATCCCGGTCATGTGGATCGTCGGCGCCTTACAGCCTGCCCAGACTCCGCAGTTCATTCTCTCCGGTTCTCTGCGTGGTGCCGGTGCCACCAAGGCAACTGCAATTATTACGCTGGTCGGTGTATTGATCATGCGTCCGGTTGTCGGTCATATCGCAATCAATGTGCTGAAGTGGGGTCTGCTTGGTGCCTGGACAGCGGTAGCCTTTGACCAGATCGCAAGATCTGCACTGGTTATTGCCATCTATAATAAAGGTGACTGGAAGAAGATCGTTGTTTAGTAAAAGTACCGTATTCCGCTGGTTTGGGATACGGTTTTTTTCTTCTCCGGGGATGTATATCCGGATTGACGTCCGGAAGATGAGTATGCTAAAGTAGTAAGGCAATCAAGGAGTTTTTATTATGGCGAAGGATGATAAAGTGATCCTGGCATGTACGGAGTGCCTGTCAAGAAACTATACAACCACGCGCAGAAAAACAAGTACGAAGCGTCTTGAGTTAAATAAATACTGCCCGAAATGCGGTAAGAAGACACTTCATAAGGAAACAAAGTAGGAGGACCACCATGGATAAGACATTTAGCTGGAGCGGTATACAGAAGGAAGCGAAGCGTGTTCGCTGGCCAAAGTGGAAAGATATCGGAAGTAATACGGCGGAAGTAGTACTCTTCACCGGTTTCTTCGCATTATTCTTTGTGTTGTGTGATTTCCTGGTCACATATCTGCTGAAGTTCATCGGGATTGGAGTATAGGATATGACAGAAAAGAATCATAACGAAGAAGAAAGACGGTGGTATGTCGTAAATACATACTCCGGTCATGAGAACAGAGTTAAGGATAATCTGGAAAAACGTGTGGAATCCATGGGTATCCAGGATTCTCTGTTCCGTGTACTGGTAGCGGAAGAACCTGTCATTGACATCAAGAACGGCAAGCAGATCGAAACCATGAAGAATATCTTCCCTGGGTATGTATTTGTGGAAATGCGTATGACAGATGAAGCCTGGTATGTTGTTCGTAATACTCCGGGTGTAACAGGATTTATCGGATCTTCCGGCGGCGGTGCCAAGCCGTTCCCGGTATCTCCGGATGAGATGGAATCTATTCTGAGACGTATGGGTCAGAGCGATAAGAAAGTGGTTGTGGACTTTACTGTAGGAGATACGGTGCGCATCCTTACCGGTCCGTTCAGCGGAATGGAAGGACGTGTTAACTCCATGAATGATCAGTCGCAGGTTGCCAGTGTCATGACTATGTTGTTCGGACGTGAGACACCGACAGATATCAATTACAGTGATCTTCAGAAAGTAACAGATTAATCAATGGCTGCCTGAGGGCAGCCATTAACTTATTATGAGTGAAAGTACAGCATTAAGTAACATCTTACAGAAAGAACATTCAACGGTCAGTGAACGGCTGAACGTTGTTTTCCGGCTTAGTCTGCCCGGTATGCTGGCACAGGTCACAGAGATCCTGATGCAGTATATCGATGCGGCAATGGCGGGTTCTTTAGGCGCGGCAGCTTCGGCTTCCATCGGCCTTGTGGCATCCAGCACATGGTTTATGGGGAGTTTTATCTGGTCGAGTTCTGCCGGTTTTTCCGTACAGGTTGCGCATGCGATCGGCGCAAGAAACTACACGAAAGCCAGATCTATTTTGAGACAGGCATTGCTGATATCCTTCTGTTTTTCTCTGGGAATAGCGTTGCTTGGTGTTCTTCTCAGTATGCGTCTGCCGCAGTGGCTGGGGGCGGAACCTTCTCTCTGGTATAACGCGAAGATGTATTTCATGATTTTCTGTATCTTCCTGCCGGTCAGAGAACTGAATTCTCTGGCACACAGTATGCTGCAATGTTCCGGGAATATGAAGACACCGAGTATTATCAGTGCCATGACTTGTTTCCTGGATGTGGTATTTAATTACTTCCTGATCTTTCCGACCAGGGATGTTACTCTGCTGGGAATGAATATTCATATGCCCGGCGCAGGTCTGGGAGTGATCGGAGCACAGTTAGGTACTTCTCTGGCCATCCTGGTGGCTTCGTTCTTCACCTTGTACCACTGTCTGGTCAAGTCGCCGGTCCTGGCGATTACGAAGGAGAAAGGCAGCTGGAAACCGCAGAAGAACGTTATGTCCGAGGCACTGCATATCGGTCTGCCGATGTTGCTGGAACAGTCAGGAACCAGTCTGGCCCAGATTGCCCAGACCAGGATCATCGCGCCGCTGGGAACGATTGCGATTGCCGCAAACTCGTTTGCCATTACCGCGGAATCCATCTGTTATATGCCGGGTTATGGTACCGGATCTGCCGCAACGACCCTGGTTGGTCAGAGTATCGGTGCTGAACGTAAGGATCTTGCGCGTGGTTTTGCGTGGCTGACAACATTCTTCGGTATGGCGATCATGACCGTGATGGCAATCCTCATGTTCTTTGCCAGTCCTGCTGTATTCCGCTTTCTGACACCGGTGGCGGAAGTACAGAAACTGGGTGTTGACGTACTGCGGATCGAATTACTTGCGGAACCTTTATTTGGGGCTTCCATTGTGGCGACGGGTGCTCTGCGCGGTGCCGGTGATACCCTGGTTCCCGGACTGATGAGTATATTCAGTATCTGGGGTGTAAGAATCGTCATGGCTGTGATCTTGACGAAATCCATGGGTTTGTACGGTGCCTGGATCGCCATGGCTTTACAGTTATGTGTCCTGGGGATTGTCCTGCTCATCCGTCTGAAACGGGAGAAATGGCTGAAGAATCTGGCATGAAATACTACGAAGCGTATGATAAACGTTACCGGCAGGTTCATGAATACGGTGTATCCTGGTCTTCCCGTACACCTACACCAATTGTGGAAGAGATGATCCGGAATTACGCTCCGGATGAAGAGATTCTGGATCTTGGGTGCGGAGAAGGCAGGGATATCCTGTACCTGCTTCAAGAGGGATATACATGTTACGGGGTTGACGTTTCCGCGGAAGCGATCCGTTACTGCCGTACACAGATGCCGGAGAAATCGGAGAACTTCCGTATCCTGGATATCTGCCGGGATACGATGGATCATTCCTTCGGGTTTATCTATTCTGTCGCTGTACTGCATATGCTGATTGAGGATGCGGACAGAAGACAGTTTTACCGGTTTATTCGCAGGCATTTGAAAGAAGGCGGTTATGCGCTGATCTGTACGATGGGTGACGGAGATACCGAGTTTACCACAGATCCCGCGCAGGCATATACGGATGTTACACGTATGCACCAGGAAAGCGGGCAGGAAATGTCGGTAGCATCTACTTCCTGCAGGATGGTCAGCCGGGAAACATTCCGCAGGGAACTGGCAGAAAATAACTTCCGGATCGTTGAAGAAGGGATAACCGAGGCACTTCCGGACTTTAACCGTCTGATGTATGCGGTTGTCTTATAATAATGATTGACGTGGAATATAAAGAGTTATAAACTAATAAAGCACATGTTTTTTGTGTGTTCATGCGTGGGAGAATGAGCAGCTCATTCGTTAACCACTGCATGTGACTTTCTGAATGATCAAGGAGGAAAAGCACATGGCAAGAAAGAAAGTTGCAAAAATCTGCAAGCTTCAGTTTATGGCTGGGCAAGCAAAACCAGGTCCTGCACTGGCATCCGCAGGGATTAACATGCCGCAGTTCTGCACAGATTTCAACGCAAAGACAGCAGACCGCCGCGGTGACATCGTTCCTGTAATTATTACAGCGTATGAAGACAAGTCCTTTGAGTTTGTCATCAAGACAACTCCGGCAGCGTTCTTACTGAAGAAAGCTGCAGGTATCGACAAAGCATCCGGAACACCGAATTCCGTGAAGGCAGGCAAGATTACAGAAGCTCAGCTTCGTGAGATTGCGGAATACAAAATGCCGGATCTGAATGCGAATGATGTTGAAGGTGCTATGCGTATCGTTGCCGGTACTGCCCGTAACATGGGTATTACCATTGAAGGATGGGAGGGCTAATTCATGGCTGGAAAGAAATACAGAGAAGCATTGGCCAAGGTTGACCGTACAACAACGATTCCCTACGCTGATGGTATCAAGTTAGCGAAAGAAACATGCTATGCAAAGTTTGATGCGACTGTTGAGGCAAACTTCCGTCTGAATGTTGACCCTCGTCAGGCTGATCAGAATATCCGTGGTGCGATGACACTGCCGCGCGGTACTGGTAAGACAAAGAAGGTTCTTGTCATTACTCAGGGTGCGAAAGTTGATGAAGCTACGGCTGCTGGTGCAGATTTTGTCGGCGGCGCTGATAAGATTGAAGAGATCCAGAAGGGCTGGTTAGGATTTGACATCATCGTTGCTACACCGGATATGATGGGCCAGCTCGGTAAATTAGGTAGATTATTAGGCCCGAAAGGCTTAATGCCTAACCCTAAGACCGGTACAGTTACCATGGATGTAGCTCATGCGATCGAAGAAATCAAAAAAGGTCAGATCGAATACCGTGTTGACAGAGAGGGTAACCTCAATGTTCCGATCGGTAAGTGCTCTTTCACGGATGAAGCTCTGGCAGAGAACTTCAAGGCTGTCTATGATCAGCTGGTAAAGGTTAAACCCGCAGCTGTCAAAGGCGCATACATGAAGTCCATCACCGTATCCACTTCCATGGGTCCTGGTGTAAGAGTTTCTGTAGACTAAGACAATTTACAGGAAAACAGAAGGCGGCAGAAATGCCGCTTTTTCTGTGTATGCTTGTATGATTCCACAGGTACAGGTTTATCGTGTATGATAATACTGTATAGAACCATAAGTTCCCAAAAAGATAATGCATAATTCTGTGGTACAGACCACAAGGAGGACCTATGAAACGATATATTACCTGTATGATCGCCTTGACGGTATTGCTGGGAGGCTGCGGCAGTTCTTCGGCAGGTACTTTTGCGGCATCGTTAAAACCTGTACTTCCGGCAGGATCTGCTTTAAACAAACAATCACAGACAAAGAAAGAATCAGATTTGGAAGTATCTTTCGGGCACGAACCTTGTCCGGAAGACTTTGACTTCTATGACGAGATTCAGGAAAACGGAGTCCCTGAGGATGTGAATTATCCTCCTCTGAAGTATGCGGAAGGGGAATGGAAGTATGAACTGACAATACCGTTTATTAGTGAGTATAGCTCTGTTTTTATGGAGTATGGTTATGCGGATCTGGCATTGAACCGGGAGAAGGAGACGGTAATCATCACCTTACACCCACGGATGGCAGGAGATGAGTATGAACTGTGGGAAGAATCCGAGGAAGAAGTTGGTTATGAACCATTTGAGGGTGGAATAGACGATAACGGAGGGATTAAACTGCCCGGTAATGACGCGGTGATCTACCTGCGCTATTACTACGCGTATGAAGGAAGAGAGTATATCCTCGGTGAGATCTGGTTATCGGAAGAAGATTCCGGTACGTTCCTGATGACCAGAGGACAGGAATAGGAGTATACCACGGCGTACTGATACAGGGGCAAATGCCCCTTTCTTGTGCAGATCTGTTAATTTTACAGGACAAAACAAGATCCGGGGATATAATAGTATTGCTGAAACGAGAGAATACTTATGATAATCAACAAACCGGATTTAGAAAAAATCAAGAATATCGGGAATATCCAGACTCTGAAGAATATCCGCAACATACGGATCACCAACACGAATAAAGAGTACTCCGGGATCGATACGATTCCCACCGGACACGCTTCCGAAAAGCTGACTGAGGGATGTCTGGTACTGGAGGGCGGTGCTTTCCGCGGCATGTACAGTCAGGGATTCACGGATGCGTTAATGCTTAAAGGATATAACTTCTCCTGTGTGATCGGTACGTCTGCCGGCGCTTTGTGCGGAATAAACTACGTATCCGGGCAGATTGGGCGTGGTGCCAGGACAAACCTGAAATACCGTCATGACAGCAGATTTGTCGGAGCCAAAGCGTTCCTTCATGACCGCAGTCCTGTGGATGTCACCTTCCTGACCGAAGACCGGGGCATTTTTGAACCCTTGGATGAAGAACGGTTCTACCGTCCGGAACAGCGTTTCCTGGCGGTGGCAGCGAATTGCCTCACCGGTGAAGCGACATACTTTGAGAAGGGAAAATGCAGTAATATCCTGAAGGCCGTGCAGGCATCCGCAACCATGCCGTTTATCTCACCGATGGTAATGATTGATGATGTCCCGTATCTTGACGGGGGAGCTTCCTGCAAGATTCCGTACCAATGGGCGATCGACCAAGGATATAAGAAGATCGTTGTGATACGTACAAGAGATGTAACATTCCGGAAACCGGACAAACTGATATCCCAGGCTCTGACGTTCTATCGGAAATATCCGGAATTCGCGGAAAGTCTGGCACACAGTAATTTTGCTTATAACCGTCAGTGTGATGAGATCGAGGAATTACATGCGCAGGGGAGATTGTTCCGTTTTGCGCCGACAAAACCAGTCACGGTATCCCGTGTGGAAAGTGATATGGAGAAACTGGGAGAGCTATACTGGCTGGGTTATGATGACTGCATGATCTATCTGGATGAACTGGAGGATTATTTGTCCAAAACAGAGTGATAGTGAATTTCTTAGTATGATTCTGTATTTCATGTATAATGGAAGATAAGTTTGTGAGGGAAAAAATATGCGTCTGTTAAGCAAGATCTTATTCTGTTTTAGTTTGCTGTTTGTATTAACCGGCTGTGATACATTGGCAGGAGGCAGTTCGGAACAAACCTTTACGGTCAGTACCGGAGACCTTGTCCGTGTAAAAATGGAAAGAAAGAGCGGATATCTTATCTTTCAGAAGGATAACGGGTTTACCATAGGCAAGGGTAATGATGTAGTAGTGTATGGTTCGTTCCTTACCGAAGATATGTATCAGGGATTATGGGCTGCCGGTCATGAGAAGAATGTCCGGATCATTGATGAAGGAGATAACTACTGCAAGTTTGAACTGAAGACAAACAGTGAAACAGGATACTATTATCTGCAGTGGCTGGACAGCGGTAACGGTACAGGAGTATTCCTGAATACCACGCGTTCAGAAGAAGAATTTGAAGATATCATGTCAAAAATCACGATTGAGAGGAAGTAAAGATGAAAAAGATTGCGGTAACTTATGAGAACGGAGAAATTTTCCAGCACTTCGGAAGAACACCACAGTTTCTGGTGTATGAGTTTTATGACGATGGCTATAAGTCATCGGTTGTGGACACCAACGGAACCGGACACGGCGCACTGGCAGGATTCCTGAAGGATCTGGATGTGGATACGGTGATCTGCGGAGGTGTCGGCCAGGGTATGTTGCAGAATCTGCAGAGTATGGGTATTTCCTGCTACGGCGGTGTACAGGGATCTGCGGAAGAAGCAGTACAGAAGTTCATCCGCGGAGAACTGGAATACGATCCGGATGTACACTGCGACTGTGATCATGACCACGATCACGAGGAACATCACCATTGTCATTAACAAACAGGCAGACAAATATGTCTGCTTTTTTGCGACATTTCTTCCTTTGCCGGTGTTTCTATTACGGAGGAAAGAAAGATGAAGAACGTACAGAAATGGATACGTGCACTGTTGATATCCTCTCTGGCATTGACCGGATGCGTACGGGAAGAGATAAATACAGCACTGGAAGAGGAAGAACCGGAAGTGACCCTTCCTTCAGAAGATATAGAAAGACAGCAGGAATATGTAACTATGGATAACACAGTATCCTTGTCATGGGAAGAACTGTGGGATTATGTACAACTCTCCCGGGATATGCAGGAACCGATGTATGCCTGGTACAGGAATTTATTCCCGCAGATCCTGAAAGAAGAGAATACGATCGTTTCCCCGCTGAACATCTGGCTTGCGGTATCCCTGCTGGCAGAGGTGACAGACGGAGAGACCAGGGCACAGGTGTTACAGGCTCTGGAATGTGAGAATATGGAGGCTCTGCGGAAGAGATATACTGCTCTTTGGAATGCGAATTCCCGCCGATATGAAGGGTCGCAGTGCCTGCTGGCAAATTCTCTCTGGGCAAGAGAGGAAGGAAACTACAACCCCAATGTCCTGAATCTTCTGGAAGAACAATACCGTTCCGCGTTATATATCGGAGTCATGGGTTCTCCGGAACTGGATAAGAAACTGCAGGAGTGGACAGATGAACACACCGGAGGCCTGCTCCGTGACTATACCCGGGAAATGAAAACCGATCCGGAAACATTCCTCGAGATCGTCTCTGCCTTGTACTACAAATCCATGTGGAATACACCATTCTCCAAAGAAAGAGAGACAGAAGAAGTATTCCATGGTAAGACAAAAGAAAAGACATGTACAATGATGCACAGGTCATCTTCCAACACGTATTATTACGCAGATCATTTCTCTGCTGTTTCGGAAGGACTCGGAGATCATTCTGCCATGTATTTCTTCCTGCCGGATGAAGGCAGTACGTTGCAGGATATCCTGGAAGCTGAAGAATTCTATGAATTGCTGAATCACCCGGATACGTACGAAAAACAGAAGTATCTGATCGTAAATGAATCGATTCCGAAGTATACGATCAAGAATAAAGTAAATCTGCGGGAGATCCTCACTGACCTGGGTATCACCGATATCTGGGATAAGGAGAAGGCAGACTTTACTTCTCTGACGGATCAGAAAGACATCTGGCTGGATAAGGCAGATCACGCGGCATACCTCCGTGTAGAAGAAGAGGGAGTCACCGGCGCGGCATATACCGAACTGGGAATGGTCGGTGCAGGCATGCCCCCGACAGAAGAAGTAAACTTCGTGCTGGATCGTCCGTTCTTGTTTATTCTGCAGGCCTGGGACGGTTCTATATTGTTTGCCGGAACCATTACCGATATCCCGGAAGATTAAACTTGACAACAAATCTGCCTCACGTTAATATTATTACCGTTATCAATTACCAGAGACAGTAACGGCGAAGGCTTAATGATGTTACCGAGGTAGAAAGTTCAGTTACAGACTTTTTATGCCCTTGCTGTCTTGCAAGGGCGTTTTATATAGGTAGGCGATAACTATGAAAGGAAGGAAGAACAATGAATCAGGCGGTATTGGAAAACAAGAAGAATGTTGTTCTGGAGATCCAGAATAAACTGAGTCAATCAGGTTCAAGTGTTGTCGCTGAGTACCGTGGGCTGAGTGTCGCTGAAGTTACCGAACTTCGCCGTCTCTTGCGTGCTGAAGGTGTAGATATGAAAGTCTACAAGAATACTTTGGCTGCCAGAGCTGCAGAAGCTGCAGGTTTAGGTGAACTTCATGACATCCTCACAGGTCCTAATGCACTCGTATTCGGACCGGATGAAACCGCTGCGAGCCGTGTTCTGTCACAGTTCGCAAAGAAACACAAAGCATTGATTCTCAAAGGCGGTGTCGTTGAAGGCAAAGTCGTCGGTCCGGAAACGATCGGTGAACTCGCATCTCTGCCGAACAGAGAAGGAATGCTGTCCATGCTGTTGTCTGTATTCCAGGCACCGGTATCATCATTCGCTCGTGCCGTACAGGCTGTAGCAGATGCACGCTCAGGAGGAGCTGCATCAGAAGCACCAAAAGAAGAAGCTGCCGCAGAAGCAGCTGCCGCATAAGGGAGGAAAAAGAAAATGGCAAAATTAACTAAAGAAGAGATTCTTGCTTTCCTCGATGAAGCAACGATCCTTGAACTGAATGAACTCGTTAAAGCAATTGAAGAAAAATATGGCGTATCCGCTGCTGCACCGGTAGCTGTTGCTGCAGGTCCTGCTGCTGCTGAAGAACCGGCTGCACCGTCCACAGTGACTGTTGTTGTTACAAGCCATGGTGATTCCAAAGTCGCAGTTATCAAAGTCGTCCGTGAAATCACAGGTCTCGGTCTGGTTGATGCGAAGAAACTTGTTGACGCATTACCTGCAGAGATCAAGAAAGATGTATCTGCTGAAGAGGGTGAAGAACTCAAGAAGAAACTCACAGATGCAGGAGCAACTGTTGAACTCAAATAAGCTTATCTACAATGTATAATCAAGAGCCGAATGTACTTCGGCTTTTCGACCCTGTGAAAGGATACGGATTATGACACATTATTTTACCGATAACCGTGATCTGCCTTCCAGAGAGAAGGAACTCCGTATTTCTTTCCTGGGTAAGGAATATACGTTTGTTACCGACATCGGAGTATTCAGTAAGAATGAACTGGATGAAGGGTCGGCAGTACTTCTGGAGGCTGTCCGGTCATTAGACATCTCCGGAAATGTGCTGGATCTGGGGTGCGGGTATGGTCCTATCGGAATCATTACAGCATCCACGGCACCGCAATGTCAGGTGACGATGAGCGATGTAAATCCCCGGGCTGTTGAGTTAGCCGTAAAGAACTGTATTCTCAATGGTGTACAGGCACAGTGCCTGGTCTCGGATGGTTTTGAGAAGATAGACAACTCATTTGATGTCATTCTCACCAATCCCCCGATCCGGGCAGGGAAACGGGTGATTTACCGGTTGTTTGAGGATGCCTGCGCACATCTGAATCAAGAAGGTGTGCTGCTGGCTGTGATCAGACGTAAGCAGGGTGCGGAAAGCGCTCTGGCAAAACTTCAGGAGATCTTCGGCAACGGAGAGACCATCCTTCGCAAACGGGGGTATTGGATCCTGAAGGCAGTCCGTACAGATACGGACATAGATAAATGATAAATTGCAGAAAAGTCGAAATTTAGTTAAGGGTTTTGATGCCCTTTTCGACGTTTCACCGATGCAGACGAAAGGATGGCGAATATGGAAAATAAAGAGACATACCACGTTGTGCATTATGGCAACAAGGCTACGCGCCGTGATTATTCCAAAGTCAGTGCGGGTCTGGATCTGCCGGATCTGGTAGAAATACAGACAGCGTCTTTCGAATGGTTTGTATCACAGGGAATACGCGAGGTCTTTGAGGACATATACCCGATTTACAACTATGCCGGGAATATCCGCTTGAAATTCCTGGACTATGAATTCGGGGAGCCTAAGTATAACATCAGCGAGTGCAAGTACAGAGAAGTAAACTACAGTGCTCCGCTGAAAGCAAAAATGGAACTGGAAATGATGGATACCGATACCGGTGAAGTGATGACCAAGTGGGAAGAAGTCTTCCTCGGTGATTTCCCGCTGATGACACCTACCGGCACATTCATCATCAATGGTGCAGAACGTGTTATCGTTTCTCAGATCGTACGTTCGCCTGGCGCGTATTTTGATGTTGTTTCAGAAGACCGCACAGGCCGTGATACTTATACCTGTGAGCTGATTCCGAGCCGGGGAACCTGGCTGGAATTCATGTCCGATGATAAGAAAGCAGCACTTGGACGTATTATGAACGTGTCTATCGATCGCCGCAGAAAAGTACTGAGTACAATTCTGTTTAAGGCAATCGGTATGTCATTGAACAACAAGAACGGTGAAGATGGATATGATACTGCAGGCATGCAGAAATTCCTGAAAGCACTGCGTTTCGAACTGTATCCGGATGTCATTGTCCCGGAAGAACAGAGAGAGTATCTAAATGAATACATGCTTCTTTATACAAGCGTTTTCGGCAACTATGAAGAAGTAAGAAATACCCTGGCCGCAGATAAGACCAAGACAACCAACGAAGCACTGTTAAGTGTTTATGAGAACCAGCGTGCGGATGAAATCGCTACGATCGAAGGTTCCATGAACCTGATGGATGCGAAGTTCTTTGATTACCGCCGGTATGATCTGACTAAGTCAGGACGTTATAAAGTATTGAAGAAACTGAATATCCTGGATCGTATGGAAGGACATGAACTTGTGTCCAACCTGAATGGTGTGGATGGTAAGGTCATCTTCAAGAAGAATCAGCTGATCGGAAAGAACGAACGTAACGCGCTGCGTCCAGAGATCAATAAAGGTCTTAACTGCCGTGCATTACCGTTTACACACCGTTTCTCTCATCCGGTTGTTGCTGAGATGGATTCTTCCTGGACGGAAGCCCTGGTTGGCAGAATCGTTGCGGAAGATATCGAAACGAAGAAAGTATCCCTGTCTCTCGGCACCGTAATAACAGCAGAAGATGCTAAGGCGCTTCTGTCGGCGGATGTCAAGATCAAGGTATTTGCCGGTGTGATTGCGACCGAAGCGAAGGTCAATAACGATAACGTAAGTGCGGTATTGAACTACGGTTCACGTCTGTTTACGATCGGCAGAGTTACTTCCAACGGAGAAGATCTGCGTGATGAAGACGGAAGTCTCTTGATCGGCAGATATATTCCGGATGCGGAAGAAAATATGCTTGGGGCAGCACAGTGTGATGAGATCATCGCCCGTGCCACAAAGCAGGAAGAGATCTCTGTATGGCTGGTTGGTGCCTGTGTACAGGAGATCGAAGTAAAAGCGGATGACGGTCATCCGGTGAAGCTGATCGGCGGAGATCCGCTGGAAGACAAGCATACGATCACCATGTCGGATATGTATGCGTTATATAACTATGAATTGACAATGCTGGATGGTATCGGAACAGCAGACGATATCGATATGCTCGGTAACCGTCGCATCCGTACTGTCGGTGAACTGATTCAGAACCAGTTCCGTATCGGTCTTTCCCGTATGGAAAGAGTTGTCAAGGAACGTATGTCCATCGCAGATGCGACAAACCTGACACCGAAGCAGTTAACCAATATCCGTCCGCTGACGGCAGCGATCAAGGAGTTCTTCTCCAGTTCCCAGTTATCCCAGTTCATGGATCAGCAGAATCCCCTGGCAGAATTATCCAACAAGCGTCGTATCTCGGCACTTGGTCCGGGTGGTCTGACCAGAGAAAGAGCCGGCTTCGAAGTCCGTGATATTCATAACAGTCACTATGGACGTATCTGTCCGATTGAAACACCGGAAGGTCCGAACATCGGTCTGATCAGTTATCTGACTTCTTACGCAAAGGTTAATGAGTATGGCTTTATTCAGACACCGTACCGTAAGGTAGTCAACGGACTGATCACAGACGATATCGTCTATATGAGTGCGGATGAAGAGAATGACCATGTCATTGCGCAGGTCAATGAAATCGATAACGGAAGACTTGTCGGTGACCGTGTCGTTGCCCGTATCGGCGGTGAAACGGTTATGGCAGACATTGATACCGTAGACTATGCGGACGTATCTCCTCGTCAGATCGTATCGGTTGCGACAGCGTGTGTTCCTTTCTTGGAAAACGATGACTGTACACGTGCTCTGATGGGTGCGAACATGCAGAGACAGGCAGTTCCTCTGCTGAACCCGCACAGCCCGTTTGTCGGTACCGGTATGGAACATCGTATTGCCCGTGACTCCGGCGCCGCATGTGTTGCGACTGCTCCGGGTACGGTAACGTACGTTGATGCGGATAAGGTGATCGTAACGGAAGAAGACGGACATGAACATGTCTATGAACTGACCAAGTTCCGTCGTTCCAACGCGTCTACTTGTCTGAATCAGAAACCGATCGTCAAGGATGGTGAGCGTGTAGAACGTGGTGATATTCTTGCGGATGGTCCGGCGATGCAGAATGGTGAACTGGCTCTTGGCCAGAACGTTCTGATCGGCTTCATGACCTGGCACGGATATAACTATGAAGACGCGATCATCATGAGTGAACGTATGGTTTATGACGATGTCTATACTTCTATCCATATCGAAGAGTATGACATTGAATGCCGTGAAACCAAACTTGGTCCGGAAGAAATTACCAGAGATATCCCGAATGTCTCCGAAGCTGCCTGCCGTAATCTGGATGCCCGCGGTATCGTTATGGTTGGTGCGGAAGTCAAGGAAGGCGATATTCTCGTCGGTAAGGTAACGCCAAAGGGACAGAGTGAAGTTACACCGGAAGAAAAACTGTTACTTGCGATCTTTGGTGAAAAGAGCCGCGAAGTTCGTGACAATTCACTGAAGGTACCTCACGGTGGTGCAGGTATCGTACATTCCGTACGTGTATTCAAGAGAAAAGACAATCATGAGCTTCCTCCGGGAGTAAATGAAGTTGTTAAGGTCTATGTCGTTCAGAAACGTAAGATTTCTGAAGGTGACAAGATGGCCGGCCGTCATGGGAATAAGGGTGTTATCTCCAAGATCATGCCGGTAGAAGATATGCCTTACATGCAGGATGGAACACCTCTGGATATCATGCTGAATCCGTTCGGTGTACCTTCACGTATGAATATCGGACAGGTTCTTGAGGTTCATCTGGGTATGGCCGCAAGAAGTCTGGGCGTGAAGTTCGCGACACCGGTATTCGATGGTGTATCCAATGAAGATCTGCAGAATATCATGCAGGAAGCGAATACTTCCATGGATGGTAAATATCTGCTTACTGACGGTATGACCGGTGAAGTTTATGATGAACGTATCGCGGTCGGCGTCATGTACATGATCAAACTGGCGCACATGGTTGACGATAAGTTACATGCGCGTGCTACAGGTCCGTATTCACTGGTTACCCAGCAGCCTCTGGGCGGTAAAGCGCAGAACGGCGGCCAGAGATTCGGTGAAATGGAAGTCTGGGCTCTGGAAGCTTATGGCGCGGCGAATACTCTGCAGGAGATCCTGACCGTGAAGTCTGATGATATCATGGGCCGTACAAAGACTTATGAAGCCATCGTCAAGGGTAAGGAAATTCCGGAACCGGGTATTCCTGAATCCTTCCGCGTTCTTGTCCATGAGTTACAGTCTCTGGCAGTAGATGTACGTATGCTGGATGATGAAGGCAACGAAGTTGATCTGCAGAAACTGGAACAGGATGAGATCCGTGAAGAATCCGCAGTGGATATGAGTGGTCAGAATATCGTCAATGATATCGAAGACCATGACGCATTCTTAGTCACTGATGAAAATGGTGAAGAAGATGTGCCGGAAGCTGCCGAAATCGGTTTCTATGATGAAAGTTTTGATGAATAAGGGGGTGCGATAGATGAATATTAACAACTTCAGTGCCATTAAAGTTGGCCTGGCATCACCTGAAAGAATAAAAGAGTGGTCACACGGTGAAGTAAAGAAACCTGAGACGATCAACTACCGTTCACAGAAACCGGAACGTGACGGATTATTCTGCGAGCGTATTTTCGGCCCGACAAAGGAATGGGAATGTGCCTGCGGTAAGTATAAGAAGATCCGTTACCAGGGTGTGATCTGTGACCGCTGCGGTGTCGAAATCACCAAGTCCAGTGTACGCCGTGAACGTATGGGACATATCGAACTGGCTGCTCCGGTTGCGCATATCTGGTATCTGCGCGGAACTCCTTCCCGCATGAGTTTATTACTGAATGTGCCTCCGAAACAGCTGGAAGAGGTTGTCTACTTCGTTTCCTGGATCGTTATTGATCCGGGTGACAATACCGGTCTGACCTACAAACAGATCCTTTCCGAGCGTGAACTTCGTCAGTATAACGACAACAATGTACCAGGCAGTTTCGTTGCCATGAGCGGTGCCGAAGCAATCCGTACATTGCTGGAACAGGTAGATATTGAGAAAGAACATGCGGAGATCACCAAGGAACTGGAAAAGGCATCCGGTGACAAGCGTAAGAAACTGATCAAGCGTCTGGAAACTGTAGAAGCATTCCGTGACAGTGACAACCGTCCGGAATGGATGGTTCTTACCGTACTGCCGGTAATTCCGCCGGATCTGCGTCCGATGCTTCAGCTGGACGGAGGACGTTTCGCAACAAGTGACCTGAACGATCTCTATCGTCGTGTCATTACCCGTAACAATCGTCTGAAGAAACTGCTTGAGCTTGGTACTCCGGCTATCATCGTTCAGAATGAAAAACGTATGCTTCAGGAAGCGGTAGACGCGCTGATCGACAACGGACGTCGTTCTAAACCGATTACCGGTGCCGGCGGACGTGCGCTGAAATCCCTGTCTCATTCCCTGAAAGGTAAACAGGGTCGTTTCCGTCAGAATCTGTTAGGTAAGCGTGTTGACTTCTCCGGCCGTTCCGGTATCGCTATCGGACCGGATCTGAAGATGTGGCAGTGCGGTTTACCTAAGGAGATGGCAATCCAGCTGTATAAGCCGTTTGTGATCAGCGAACTGGTAAACCAGCAGATTGCTTCCAATCCGAAGACAGCAGAAAAGCTGATCGAGCGTGAAGATGCCCGTGTATGGGATGTTGTTGAGGAAGTGATTGCCGGTCATCCGGTATTCCTGAACCGTGCCCCGACACTGCATAGATTAGGTATTCAGTCCTTCTTCCCGAAACTGGTGGATGGTCATGCGATCCGTGTACATCCGCTGGTATGTCCTGCATTCAACGCGGACTTTGACGGTGACCAGATGGCGGTCCATTTACCTCTGTCTGAGATGGCCAGAGCGGAAACAGAAGTACTGATGCTTGGCGCAAACAACATCCTTGGTCCTAAGGATGGTAAACCGATCGTTACTCCTGGTCAGGACCTTGTCTTAGGTAACTTCTACCTGAACATGGAAGAGACTGCCGAAGAATTCTACCGTAAAGCAGATATGCTGGAAAAACTTGGTCTGCCGAATGAAGCAGAGAAGTGGAGAAGATTCGGTGATAACGAAGGTCATGTCTTCAAGGATGTCAATGAAGTACTGATGGCTTACCAGATGCAGACAGTACATCTGCATACCAGAATTGCCCTGCCTGCGAAGTCTCTGCATAAAGACGGCTTTACAGAGGAACAGAACAACAGTTATCTGTTAACTTCTGTTGGTAAGATCATCTTCAACAACGTATTCCCTTCCGATTTCCCTTATCTGAATGAAGTAAACGAGAAGACCCTGAAAGCTACACCGGATCGTGATTTCGTACCGATGGGTACAGATATCCGTAAGGTGATGCAGGAACGTCCGACAGCTTCTGAATTCAAGAAGGGTAATCTGGGTGACCTGATCGCGGCAGTATTTGACAAGTATAAGACAGATGGTACCAGTGATATTCTGGATGCCCTGAAGGATATGGGTTACCTGTATTCCACACTTGCCGGTATGACTGTTGCGCTGAGTGATATCAGCGTTGCGCCGCATAAGGAAGAAATCGTTGATCAGGGTAAGTTAAAGGCAGACCAGCTGAATGCTTTGCGTGATCGTGGTCTGTTAACTCCGCAGGAATGGGAACGTGCGTTCTCTGATCTGTGGGATAAGGTAAAGAACAACGTTGGTGATACACTGATGACTTCTCTGCCGAGAATGAACCCGATCAACATGATGGCTGTATCCGGTGCCCGTGGTAACAAGAACCACTTTACACAGTTAGCCGGTATGCGTGGTCTGATGGCAAGACCGACACAGTCCAAGTCCAGAAAAGAATATCAGCCTTCCATCATCGAAGTACCGATCTACTCCTGCTTCCGTGAAGGAATGAGCGTATCTGAGTTCTTTATCTCGACTCATGGTGTACGTAAAGGTCTGACCGATACCGCGCTGAAGACAGCAGAATCCGGATATCTGACAAGACGTCTGGTTGATGTTGCCCAGGAAGTCATCATTACCGAAGAAGACTGCGGAACAAGTATGGGATACATGGTTGAACAGATCGTGGATCCGAAGAACAATTCCGTAATCGAGTCCTTCTATGACCGTATTGTCGGACGGTATACTCAGCACGAGATCGTTGACCCGAATACCGGTGAGATCATTGTGGATGAGGATACCTACATTACCGACGCACTGGCTAAGAAGGCAGTAGATGCCGGAGTGACCAAGGCATATATCCGTAACGTATTTACATGTAAGTGCGAAGAGGGTATCTGCTGCAAGTGCTACGGCCGCAACATGGCTACAGGCAATCCGGTGGAAACCGGTGAAGCGATCGGTGTCATGGCTGCGCAGGCAATCGGTGAACCCGGTACACAGCTGACCATGCGTAACTTCCATACCGGAGGTGTCGCTAACCAGAGTGGTGATATTACCCAGGGTCTTCCGCGTGTTGAAGAGTTATTCGAAGCACGTACACCGAAGCGTGTGGCAGTCATTGCCAAGATTGCCGGTGAAATCACGGATATCCGTGAACAGGATAACCATCAGGGTATGATCGTTACCGTAACCAACGATAACGATGTGATCGAACATAAGTGTGACCTTACACAGACTGTCCGTTCAGATCTGAAAGTCGGTTCCAAGGTATATGTGGGTGAACCTCTTACCGAAGGTACGATCGCACCGAAAGAACTGCTGGAAGTCACAAAAGATGTACATCCTGTAGAAGAATATATCCTCAAGGAAGTTAAGAAAGTATACTCTTCACAGTCCATCGATATTTCCGATAAGCATCTGGAAGTCATGATCAAGCAGATGTTGAGAAAAGTCATTGTTTCTGACGGTGGTGATACAGGTTTGAGTGTCGGACAGACACTGAGTATCAGCCGGATGAACGAGATCAACAACGAGATCCTGAACGATGATGAACATCCGGACAGAGTACCGGCAAGATTTGAACCGATCCTGCTTGGTATCTCCAAGTCGGCAGTAGAAACTGATTCCTTCTTATCCGCAGCTTCCTTCCAGGAAACAACACGTGTCCTGACTGAAGCAGCCGTGAAGGGTAAGGTAGATACACTGACCGGTCTGAAAGAGAATGTCATTATCGGTAAGCTGATTCCTGCAGGTACAGGACGTCCCGGCTATGACCGTGAAACAACACGGAAGATCATCAGCCGTGCGGAACAGCTGAAAGCCGTACGCCGCGAAAAAGCAGCTGCACTGGCAGAAGCGACAGCCGTAAAGACATCCGCAGAGAACGCAAGAGATGATAACTCCGGAGAAGATATTCTTCCTCCGGCAGACACAACCTTTGCGGACTAATCCGAAGTAATGAATACCGGGTTCTGGAAACAGAATCCGGCAAAAGAAACATAGAAGACCTCCAAAGTCTTCTATGTTTTTTATTATAGCTTGGTTGTAAATTGACAAAACCAAATCGGGGGGGGTAACATTTTATTAAAGAAATTCAATGTGGAGGTTATATGAAAAGTTTAAGTGATATTGGCAGAGAATTAGGCCTGCCATACAATATGATTCAGGAATTCATTAAATGTGTAGAAAATGAAACAGATATAAAAGTCAAAAATTCTTTTATGGATGGGAAACAGATAGATGATAATGATGTTGCAAAGGCAATAGAGGCTTACGAACCTAGACTTCAAAAATTCAGACAAGAACAAGCAGAAAAGGAGAAGATACAAGCGGAAATAGAAAATAAAACTGCGCAAAAGCAAGCTGAAAAAGCACAAATGATAGCAGAAAAAAACAAAGCATTATCAGAAATGCTTGTCTCATCCGGTTTCAATTTTGATGGATATAAAATAGTAAAGTATTCAGGATATATTTCTGGAGATGATACGGTTCAAATTAACAGAAAAGATATAACTGGTAATTATAATCCCCAAAACGTATGTGATGCTCTTGTGAAAATACGCATACAAGCACTAAAAGAGTTGAAGGAAGCAGCTTATGAATTAGGCTGTAATGCTGTTATCGGTGTCGATTTTGACTATATGACATTTGATCCTACAACAGTATCTGCAGGAACCACATATTATTATCCATATGTCATTTGTGTCACTGCAAACGGTAATGCTGTTGTGATTGAAAAAGAATAATAGGAGCAGTTTATAATGAAAGAATTAAAATGTACAGCCTGTGGAGCTAATGATTTTCGCGAAGAGAATGGAGTGTATATCTGCAACTTTTGCGGTACTAAATTTCTCTTAACAAAAGATGATCAATTAAAGGTCAACTCTTCGATTGCATTAAATGAGGATGTTGTACGATTGCTGCATAAATGGAACAATGATCCTGAAAACGGAAAGAAATATGCCCAACTAATCCTGCAGATAGATGCATCTAATGAAAAGGCAAGGCAGGAATTGCAGAAATACAATAAAACACAACAAAATGGGTGCTATATTGCAACTTCAGTTTATGGCTCCTATGACTGTCCTCAAGTTTGGGTGCTAAGACGATTCCGTGATAATGTTCTTGCTGAAACGTGGTATGGTCGTTTGTTTATCCGCTTATACTATGCAACAAGTCCAACACTCGTAAAGCATTATGGAAAGAAAAAGTGGTTTTCAAACTTCTGGAAATCCAGACTTGATCAAATGGTCAATCGTCTGGAAAGCAAAGGATATGAATCCACTCGGTATATAGATCGTTACTAATACAGGTGATTATCTATTTTCTAAATGCAGTATATTTGGGTCTCAGCTAATTGTTTACGATATATTAACTTATCAACCGTTTTATGTTGAGTCATCAATAGATCTATAAAACATATAATTTAGATACCGGGTTCTGGAAACAGAACCTGGTATTTTTTTGTTCTCCGGATGATCCTGCCGGGCACATGGACCGAATTCTGATATAAAATCTAAGTGTAAGAACAGGAAGGAAGCGCGTATGGAGAAAACGATCATCCGGGATGCTGTTACAGAAGATATCGAACAGCTGATCAATATTTATGCTTACTATGTCAGAAATACAGCCGTTACCTTTGATTATGAGATTCCTTCTTTTGAAGCATTCGAAGAACATATGATGAAGATCACGGAGAAGTATCCATGGCTTGTGCTGGAGAAAGAAGGGAAGATCCTAGGGTATGCGTATGCGGGGCCGTTTGTCGGCAGAGGAGCGTATCAGTGGTCTGCGGAAGTATCAATTTACCTGGCACCTGATTATCTTCATCAGGGACTGGGAAGACAGTTGTATCTGGCCCTGGAAGATGCCTTGAAAGAGATGGGTGTATTAAACTTGTATGCCTGCATCGGTTATCCGGAAGAAGAGGATATCTACCTGACAAAAAATAGTGCTGAATTTCATCAGCACCTTGGGTTTCGCAGAGTAGGGGAATTCTACCGCTGCGGATATAAGTTCAAGAAGTGGTACAACATGATCTGGATGGAGAAGATCATTGGTCCTCATGATGATCATCCCATACCGGTGATCAGTCACCGTTAGTGATCGAAGCGGGAGTTTACTTCCGCTTTTATTGTGTTGTTCAGGGTATATATCCGGGTTACCCTGTCAGAGATACCGCACAGGATCTCATAGGGAATCGTTCCCAGGTCATCTGCCATAGTCTCAATGGAGATATGCGGACCGAAGAATTCCACCACGGTACCCTCCGGCACATACTTCGGGAAACGTACCATACACTGATCCATACACACACGGCCGACAATCTCGCCGTAGACGCCTCCGGCATAGACCAGACGTCCCTGGTTCTTACGGATCAGGCCATCAGCGTATCCGATGGGCAGGGTCGCAATCCATTCGTCGTAGGAAGATGTATATGTAGCGCCGTAGCTGATCGATTCACCTGCCTCGATATGCTTGATCATGGCAACAGTTGAATACAGACGTACAGCGGGATACAGTACTTTGGAAGATGCCGGTATGCCGTACATGGAGATACCAAGACGGCAGGCATTACTGACAGGAGCCTGGAAGGTCAGGGAAGCCGCGGAATTATCACAGTGTATGTATTTGAACGGGTAGCGCAGAGCACGTACGGCATCCTCAAACTTGTAGTACTGTTTATAAGTGAGTTCGATATCCTCTTCCGCGTTGACGAAATGGGTAAAGATACCTTCTACAGTACAATGCTTATTGTTCAGTACATCCAGCGCGTTTTGTAATTCCTCGATGGTCTTGAAACCGATCCTGTTCATACCTGTATCGTATTTCAGGTGTACCACAAGACCTGTACAATCCTCCGGGAGTTTCTCCAGCCAGGCATTGGAATATGCGTTGATCGTGATCCGGTGCCCGATACACAGGGGAATATGTTCCGGTTCTGTGGGTCCCAGGACAAGGATACTGCCCGGGAAATATCTGCGCAGGTGTATACCCTCCTCAATACTGGAAACCGCAATCATGGATATGCCCTGTTCAGTCAGTGCCTGAACGACCTGTACATCACCGCATCCATAAGCATCTGCCTTGATTACAGGGATCACTTCTTTTCCGGAAATCTTCTTTACTGTCTGATAATTTGTGATGATCGCTCCGAGATCAACTTCCAGCCAAGTCTTTCTTAACATACATTTTCTCTTTTCTACAAACACAATAATAACACATATAACGGGACATAATCTTTGGTATAATAGTAGCGTTTACAGAGGTTGATAATGAGTGAAGAAAAGAACAGGAAAGAAGATGAGGTCATCCGCGTACAGCTGGAAAGACACCAGTGGCCGGATGAAATCGATCTGAAAACAATGAAAAAAGAAAACCGCAGACTGATGCGGATCATCTATATATTAGCTATACTATGCGGATTACTTATAGGTCTAGCCTGGAGTATGCGCGGACGCAGACCCGTAACCAATACCGCGGACACAAAATTAAGTGAAATCCTGCGGATCATGTCCAAAGAGTGGTACTTCGCGAAAGATATAGAGGATCCGGAAGGAAGGCTGATGGATCAGGCCTTGATTGGTATGACCACCAATGCGGAAGACCCGCATACGGTCTATATGACCGAAGAAGAGACCACCAGTTTTACACAGTCCATTAACCGTAATTTTGTCGGTATCGGTGTACAGTATTTCTCCACCGGTGATGGTATTCACATGGTAGAAAGAGTATTCAAGGGCTCTCCGGCTGAGAAAGCAGGGGTACAGCCCGGGGATATGATCCATATCGTGGATGGAACCGTAGTTGATGATCTGACTTCTGACGATATTACAAGTATGGTCCGCGGTGAACCGGACACGTCCGTGGAAATCGTGTTTATCCGCGGTGATGAACTGGTTACGCTTGTGATTCCCCGGCAGGCAATCAATGTGACGGTATTCGGGGAGATGCTTGACAATTCTGTCGGATATATTGAGATCATGCAGTTTGGAGAAACGACTGCGGCAGAGATGAAGACTTATATGCAGGATCTGCTGGATCAGGGTGCCAAGTCACTGATCATTGATCTGCGTGGTAACGGGGGCGGATATCTGGATTCACTGCAGGACGTCGCAAGCTTATTCATACCGAAGGGGAATATCCTGATGAAACAGGTCTATCCCAATGATTCGGAAGAAGTATTATTGGCGAAGAGCGGTCAGATCTGGAATGACGGGGATATTGTGCTTCTGGTGGATGAGAATACTGCCAGTGCCTCCGAAGTATTTACTCTGGCAATGAAGGAAAACAGAGATGACGTGACGGTGATCGGCAGTAAGACTTATGGGAAAGGCACCGTACAGATCACTTATACATTCAGTGATCGTTCAGCTTTGAAATATACGACCAGCAAGTGGGTTTCCCCTAACGGAATCTGGGTAAATAATCAGGGAATTGAACCGGATATCCCGGTAGAACTTCATCCTGCTTTGACCACGATATTCATCGATATGGATGAACAGACTGTCTTGTCGTATGACTCTGTATCGGAGTATAACCGGATCGCGCAGCTGGCACTGGACTTCCTCGGATATTCTGCCGGCAGACAAGATGGATATTTCTCCAAAGGAATGGAAGATGCGATACGTAAGTTCCAGAATGACCGTGGTCTTACCGTAAACGGCACATTGGATAAAGATACATATAACAGTCTTCTCTCTGCAGTAATCTATACCTGGAATACAGATCACGGATATGACGCGCCCTTGGTAAAGGCAAAGGAAATCCTGCATGACTGATAAGTTTGAATTGGTTTCTCCGTTTAAGCCTACAGGAGATCAGCCGCAGGCAATTGAAAAGCTTGTGGAAGGTATTCTGGCAGGAAAGAAGGAGCAGGTTCTGGAAGGTGCTACAGGTACCGGAAAGACTTTTACTATGGCGAATATCATCGAAAGAGTGAACCGGCCGACATTGATCTTCTCTCACAACAAGACGCTGGCAGGTCAGTTATACTCAGAGTTCAAGGAATTATTCCCGCATAACCGTGTGGAATATTTCGTATCTAATTTTGATTACTATCAGCCGGAAGCGTACATGCCGAAGAATGATATGTATATTGAGAAGACAGCCGCAATTAACGAAGAGCTGGATATGTTCAGGGAATCCGCGATCAACTCGATTTCCGAGCACAGAGATACGATCATCGTGGCGTCTGTTGCCTGTATCTATGCCGCAAGTGATCCGGAACAATACAAGGACATGTTCTTTACCATCAGAGTCGGTGAGACGGTAGACAGGAATGTACTGATCCGTAAGTTTATCGATCGTCAGTATACCCGCAATGATATGGATCAGAAGCGCGGTACATTGCGTGTGCGCGGAGATGTGATCGAAGTGACTCCTGCCTATACCGATCAGTTTAATATCCGTATCGAACTGTTCGGGGATGAGATCGACAGAATCACCGAAGTAGACCCGCTTACCGGGCATACGATCCAGGCTTACCAGTTCTACAATATCTTTCCGGCAACCGGATATGCGCGCAGTCATGAGACGATGATGAAAGCCTGTGACGCAATTGAAGAAGAACTGGAAGAACGTCTCAAGTACTTTGAAAAAGAGGGTAAACTGCTGGAGAAAGAGCGTCTCGAACAACGTACTCGTTTTGACATTGAATCACTGAGAGAAAACGGATACTGCGCAGGTATTGAGAATTATTCCATGCATATCGACGGCAGAAAGCCCGGAGAAAGACCGTTTAATCTCTTTGATTATTTCCCCAAGGATTATCTGTTGTTTGTGGATGAATCCCATGTGTCGATACCACAGATCCGCGGTATGTACAACGGTGACCATCAGCGTAAGGTGACTCTGGTAGACTATGGCTTTCGTCTGCCCAGCGCCATCGACAACAGACCAATGAAGTTTGATGAGTTTGAAAGCCTGGTCAATCAGGTAATCTACTGCAGCGCTACACCCGGGGATTATGAACTGATGAAGGTGCACAACCAGGTGGTGGAACAGGTAATCCGTCCTACCGGTCTGGTTGATCCGAAGATCACCGTTAAACCTACACACGGGCAGATTGATGATATCTGCGAGGCAATCGATGCCAGAATTGCGCAGAATGAACGTGTATTGATCACAACACTTACTGTACGTATGGCTGAAGACCTGACCGAATACCTGAAAGTACGTAACTACAAGGTAAGTTACCTGCACCATGAAACCAAGACACTGGAACGATCGGAAATCATCCGGAATCTGCGCCTTGGAAAAGTAGATATCATTGTCGGTATCAACTTGTTAAGAGAAGGTCTGGACATCCCGGAAGTATCACTGATCTGTATACTGGATGCGGATAAGGAAGGCTTCCTCCGCAGCAGCCGGTCGCTGATCCAGACAATTGGACGTTGTGCGAGAAATGTGCACGGAGAAGTGTATATGTACGCGGATACGATTACAGACTCCATGCGTACGGCTATTGATGAAACCAATCGCAGACGCAGTATACAGGAAGCGTATAACGCGGAACACGGCATTGTCCCGCATACCGTAGTCAAACCTGTGGAAGAAGCAATCCATGGCATAGAGACCAAGGAAATGACGGCTAAGTACATGAGCCGTAAGAACAAGATGAGCCGTAAGGAAAAGGAAAAGATGATCATGCAGCTGGAGAAGGAGATGAAAGAAGCCGCAAGACTTCTGGACTTCGAAAGAGCAGCAGAACTGAGAGATATTGTCTTTGAACTGAAGGCTGAGGATTAAAAGAACATACCGGAGATATCCTCCGGTTTTCTTATGGAAGAGAGGCGGGCAGATGCTACAATACTCAATAGAGGCAGGAATTCCCATGAAAAGTATCACGAAAATCCTGAAAGGAACACTGGCTGTAATTCTTCTGATCTGCGTGACCTCATGCGGAAAGAATCAGGCAAAAATCAATTTTGAAGAAGCTGTCACTTCACTGGAGGCGAAGAACCAGGAACTGGATTCTGCTGTTACTGATTTGAAGATACTCCTGGAGTCTGAAGATAAACTTTTGGATATGGCATTGCCGGAACAATCTGCAGCGTTGATCAAGAATGCTGATGCGGTAAAGGTACTCCCGCCGGAGATGGGAAAGGGAGACGAAGTAATTGCCGGGCAAGTTTCCGAATTAAACGCTGTGGATTACAGCACGGTGATTACAGAACTGAAGGAAATGGCAGAAAACATGCAAACCAGTATACAACAGCGGAAACTGGTAACAAATCCTCCTGAGGAACAAGTGATGTACAGGATCCTGACAATAGAGAATATTACGGCAGCGGAAGCAGTCACGGAGGGGAGCGATCCCAACGGAATGCTGAATAAACCGGGAGGATATACTTCCGCGATATTCTTTGAGTGTGATCTGGTTCCTGCGACCACACAGTTCAAGGGTACTTCCGCACTGGAAAAAGGCACACCCGGAGGAGGCTGCCTTGAAGTATATGCGTCTCCGGAAGACGCGGAAAGCAGAAACGCATATCTATCCACGTTTGACGGAAGGATCTTCGCGGCGGGTAAACATGCAGTCATCGGAACAGTTGTGATCCGGGTATCCGGTGAGATGAAAGAACAGGATCAGGAGCTCATGATCCAAAGACTGATTGAAGCGTTAACCGCACCGGAATAAGAAAAGAGGAAATCTTCATGATTTCCTCTTGTTTTATGTTATCGGATTTTCTCTGCTGCTGAATATTTCTTAAGAGATCATTCTACGTAGTAATTCAGGTCAAATTTCTTAATGTCAGTCACAGTACTGTTTTCATCAAGATCCTCATACCACTCTATGATGTAAAGCTCAGGTGTATCATCCACACCGAAAGCTCTTCCTCTGACAAGAGCGATGTAGTTAGTACCATTTACGATTTGCTTTGCAATCAGCTGGATCGGATTGTATCCGACACCGACCAGATCAGCCGTTGCTTTGTCAAAACTTGCCTGTGCTTCAGCAGAACCCAGTGTTCCGGGTCTTCCGCTGTCTTTTACCTGCCAGCCGCCAAGGATCTCATCATCTGTGTCCTGACGTGTCTTTATGTCACCGAGCTCGATATCGGCAATCGATGTCAGTTCAACATTCCCATTAAGATCCTCATAGACCTTTATGATGCAGAAATTGCTTACAGGTTCAGCAGTGACGGTTGTGCCGCGTGCCAAATAGGCATAGTTGGTTCCGCTGACCAGCTGTGTTGCCAGAACGCAGACCGGTTCATATTCTTCACCAAGTACAGTTTCCATTGCCTTTTCAAAGTTTTGTCTTTCATTTTCGGCAAGATCTTCTCTGGCGACTTCAGCGATCTCCCAGCCGCCAACGATCGGATTACTCTCATTTGGAATATAGGTGATATCACAGACATCTCCTTCATTCAAGACTGTCTTTGAAATCACATCATCCAGCAGTTCACCGTTCAGCAATACTTCCCAATAACCGAACTCACCGTTCTCTTTACCGTTGATGGAAACGATATATCCCTCATTATCCACTTCATAAGTGAATTCCTCGCCCTCGCTGAAAGCATCAAACAGGTCTTTAATCGTAGACTTCTCCTTCATTTCTGCCCTCATGCCGCTTTCCTTGCCGTCACCCTCGTTGAGGTTGATCGAAGCTGTGATCATTTTCTGACAGCCCGTAATCGTAAGGGCAACGAGCAGCGATAATAATATCCGTATATTTTTCATTTCAAATCCCTCCTACAATAATAGTTTAATGCAATGTTGGTATTGTTGGTATATTTGTTATAATGAGTCAGAAAAACAAAAGTTGCACAACAGACATTTTCTGTTTAAAAACGAGGAAATTATCAATGGCAAATATCATAACCTGCATCAGAATAGTGCTCAGCATTGCTTTATTGCTCTGCCCGGCGTTGTCTCTGGTGTTCTATATGCTGTATATAGCTGCCGGATTCTCAGATATGATCGATGGTGCTGTAGCAAGGAAAACAGGCACAATCAGTGAACTGGGTGCAAAACTGGATACAAGCGCAGATATAGTATTCACGGTGGTCTGCCTGATAAAACTGCTTCCTGTATTGGATGTTCCGGCTTGGCTTTACACATGGATTTCAGTTATAGCGATAATAAAACTACTCAATATTGCCATAGGATACATCAAACAAAAAAAGTTTGTGACTGTGCATTCTGTAATGAATAGGGTTACCGGATTTTTACTGTTTATTTTCCCGCTGACACTGGCATTTATTGATTTGAAATATAGTACAGCAGGTGTTTGTACAATTGCAACAACAGCGGCTGTTTATGAAGGATATCTAATTCAAACGGGAAGAATAACTTAGCGACAGATTTAGGTTTACAGGGATAGTTTATTTAAGTCAAGGTTGACGAACACAATTTAAAGAATGAGGACCCCGGAAACATTTATAAATCTGAAGTCTTAAAGAATGGATTATGTTTGCAGTCTGATAAAACTATCAACTAATGAAAAACGCTGTCTTTAAAACAGCGTTTTTAACCTGGATGCTTATCAACTAAATGTGTTTTCTTAAAGTGTCTTCCACCAGATCCCAGAACCGATCCAGATCGATGCTCAGCCCGATCGTAGCGTTCGGTTTCTTGTGATATCTGTCGTTGGCATCGCAGACCGTTCTGCCGTAGCAAGGCCCATAACGGTTCGTGTCGATCTCTACGAACATGTTCTGCGTCTTGTAAAACTCAGGTGCTACCAGATATGTTACGGCCGTAACATCGTGAACAGGACCGGCATCAAGACCGTTAACTGCCTGTGAACTGAAAGTAAAACGCATGATATCGCCGAACAGCTTTCCGGCTTTGTTTCCGATGCCTTCCATTCTTTCAATGATCTGCATGTTTGCCAGGGCGGTATTTGTCAGATCCAGCGGCATCATCGTAATCTTTACGCCGGATGTAAAAACGATGTGGGCGGCTTCCGGATCGGCATAGATATTGAATTCTCCGGCAGGAGAAGCATTTCCCAGACCTACCGCACCACCCATCAGGACGATTTCTTTGATCTTAGGAATGATCCTTGGTTCCATTCTTATTGCCGTTGCGATATTGGTAAGAGGTCCTACCGGAACCAGAGTGATGTCGCTGTCACTGGCCATCAGTGTATCGATCAGATACAGTACGGCATGTTTCTCTTCTGCTTTCTTATACAGCTGCCCGAAGACCGGTCCATCCAGTCCCGTTTCGCCATGCACGTCATCCGCAACATACTGTTCTCTCACCAGGGGCAGGCTCATCCCGCCGTAAACGGGTACATCCAGCTTCAGATGATCGCAGACATTCAAGGTATTTCTCAATGTTTTGGGCAAAGTCTGATTCCCTGCAACGACCGTCACGCCCAGCAGTTCGATGTCGGGATGCTTCGAAGCGACCATCAACGCAATCGCATCATCATGCCCAGTATCACAGTCAAGTATCATTTTTCTCTTCATGGTCTATTCCTCTTTTCGCACTTATCATAGTATGATTAAAATAAGAAAAATAGGAGATATCTCCTATTCTGATAAAATGGAAAAGATCTGCGACAAAGAAAAAATGTATGAATATCTGAATGACAGAAGCTACAGGAACTGGTTTCCCGCTCTTTCAGATGATCATGTCTATCTGATCAAGACAAAACCCTTGGAAAAGCTCATCGGTCAGGGAGATGAAGCAGACACCTTGTACTATCTGGTCAAAGGAAGATGCAGAGTCAGCAGCACGGATCAAGAAGGAAAGACTTTCATTCTGAATATCATCAATGCGCCGAATCTGGTTGGGGAAATTGAACTGATCACAGAAGATGTTTCCTTTTCCATAGAGACGATCGACAGCTGCATCCTGATTGCCTTGCCTTATGCATTCTACCGGAATCTGCTTTTGAATGACAACACTTTTCTGTTGAGATTGTGCGAGCTTCTGACGGAAAAAGAAAGGGAACATGCACTGAAGCTGGCTCAGGTCAGTTCTTTCCCCTTGGAAAACAGACTTGCGGCATTTATTCTTGAAAATTCCTTTAATGACAGGCTCTCATTAAAAAAGACGATCATCGCCCAAAGTCTTGGTGTTTCTTACAGGCATCTTGAGAAAGTCATGAAGGATTTCGTTGAAGAAGGAATACTGAAGAAAGACCGGTTTGTCTATACGATTACCAATAAAATCGCTCTGATTGATAAAGCTTCAGTACTTGATCTGTTTTGACATTTTTAATGATATATTTACCAACAATTAAACAATATTGCAGCGCATAAGCGCACATCGTACAGTATACGAACAGATGAGGAATGAAAGAATGAAAATCCTATTTATATGCTGGGGGAATATCTGCCGGAGCCCCATGGCAGAATACATCATGAAGAAACTGGTCAGGGATGCCGGACTGGAATCCCGATTTGAGATCACTTCCGCAGGTGTCAGTCAGGAAGAACTCGGCAATCCGGTCTATCCTCCCGCCAGAAGAAAGCTTGCGGAACACGGAATCTCCTGCCAGGGGCATCATGCCCACCAGATCACGGAAAGAGAGTACCGTGACGCGGATATGATCATCATCATGGACCGCTTGAATTACCGCAGAATGAAAGAGATCACACATGGTGATCCCGAACATAAAATACACTATCTCATGGATTATACCGATACTCCCGGGGATATCGACGATCCCTGGTATACCGGTGATTTTGATCAGGCTTGGGAGGATATCCACGCCGGATGTACAGGATTGCTGAAGTACCTGGTCAACTCTCCTGTACAGTAGTTAACAGATCCAGGAAGGCTTTCATCTCATTGGTAACCCACTTATCCCGGTGATAGACGACCTGACGGTAAACATAGACATTACATTCCGGTACCAGGATCTCACAGAGGTCCGCTCCGCTTTCTTCCTTCAGAAAGAATTCAGGCAAAAAGGTGATTCCCATATTATTACGTGTAAGCTTCAGGAGAATATCCGTATTATCAGATTCAATTACAGGGATGATCTCTCTGTTTTTTTCATATAATTGTTCTTCCAGTACTTTCCGGTAACTTGCGTCTTTTTCTGTAAGGATGATCGGCTGCCGGAATAGTTCGTCCAGTGTATGCGGACGATGGTCTGCCAGGGGATTATTATTTGACGCAAGGAAGATGATACGTTCTTTCTCTTCCATGTATTTGATCAGACTGGGCTCATGGAGCTTGCGGTCCATCAGGTAAAGGATATCGATCTCATTGTTGTAGAGAAGTTCCATGAGATTGGCGGGAGAATCTGTCTGGATATTCAGGGAGACATAGGGATGAACGGTATGAAAGCGCATGATCAGTGACGGAAACAGAGATTCACATAAAGAGGTGATCGTACCGATCGTCAGAGAACCGCGCAGTTCGCTGCTTGTCTTCAGATCCGCCTTTGATACAGCGACTTCATTCAGTATTTTCAGCGCATGATCATAGAAGATCTTTCCGGCATGAGTAAGCCGTATACGTTTTCCCAGACGGTCAAACAGGTGTACACCAAGCTCAGACTCAAGTTTTTTGATGTGTATGGTTACAGCAGCTTGAGAATAGCCCAATGATTTGGCACCTTTGGAAAAACTCTCATGCTGCACAACAGAGACAAAAGTAATGATTTCCTGTAATTCCATAAGTATTCATCAGCTCCTCTGTGATATTATAGATACTAAACATAATGTTTAAATATGTTTATTTAACATTATGATATCAAAGGTTTAGAATAAAGTTATCAATTTGAAACAAAATAATTCAATAAAATAAAAAACTACAGATATACTACGATCATAAACAACAGTTTATTCTTTATTCATAGAGAGGAGAGATTATGGATCTGTTGGAAAAGAAGATGCTCGGGATCATTGATGAGCATCGGGAAGAGATCATTGAATTTGGACGTGATATCTGGAAACACGCGGAGTTGGGATACAAGGAATTCCGTACGGCAGGTAAGTTCAAGGAAGCCATGGCATCCAATGCGGAGACCGTGGAAGGACTTGCGATCACCGGTGTGAAATCCTATCTGAAACCCCGTAAAGAAGGCGATATCAATGTCTGTCTGATGGGCGAACTGGATGCCTTGCCGATCACCAATCACAGAGATACGAATCCGGAGACCGGGGCTGCGCATTGCTGCGGACATAATTCACAGATTACCGGACTGGTAGGGGCGAAATTTGCTCTGGAAGATCCGGAAGTACAGGAAGCCCTGGGAGGCAATGTTGTCTTCTTTGCCGTTCCTGCCGAAGAGTATGTAGAAATCGAGTTTAAGAACAAACTGATCGAAGAAGGAAAGATCAGTTACGGCGGCGGTAAATGTGAACTGATCAAGATCGGTGCCCTGGATGATATTGATGTTACGGTAGGTCATCATACCGATCCGGCCTGTGACGCGAGAATCAGTAACAGTGTAACCAACGGCTTTGTGAATAAGACAGTATTATTCAAGGGTAAGGCTTCCCATGCGGCAGGTGCTCCGGAAAACGGTGTGGATGCGCTGGCAGCCAGAGATGTGGCAGTTATGGCACTGAATGCGCAGAGAGAAACATTCCGTGACAAAGATGCGGTAAGAGTCCATGGCTTTGTGTCCCGCGGCGGTGAAGCGATGAATGTCATTGCGGATACCGTAACGATGGAATATTCCGTGCGTGCGAATAATGTTCCGGCATACCAGAATGCCAGTGAAAAGTTTGACCGTTCCATGAGAGCCGGTGCGGTAGCTCTGGGTACCGGGTGTGAAATCGTTACCCTGCCTGGTTATCTGCCGACAATCCCGCTGGAAAACGTAGATGTCATGGCTGAAGCGATCCAGGATGTCATGTCCTGTTATGACTACAAGAATGTGGATCTTGAACGGCATACACCGGCAACGACAGGTTCCACCGATTACGGTGATCTGTCATCCCTGATCCCGTTATTCCAGTTTAAGACCGGTGGTTATGTGGGAGAACTGCACAACGTGAATATGGATCCGGTGGATGAAGAACTGGCATATGTTGTTACAGCGAAGATCTTTGCGCTGATGGCTTACAAACTGCTGAAAAACAACGCGGAAGAAGCCAGAAAGACCAAAGCTTCATTTACACCTTTGTATACCAAGGAATCCTATTGTGAGCTTATGGATTCTCTGAGTAAGAAGGAAGTTATTGAACCTAATCCGGTAAAACCATTGTAACGATCTTCAGAGGGGAGAAAGGAGGATAAAAAAAGAACACTGAAGAAAGAACAATGCAATAAATCATAGTCTAAGTGAAAGGAGACAATTAATAATCATATGACTGCTGAATATAAGGCGTTGTCAAACAGCATGATAATGTGGATCGCATGTCTTCCTGGTGTAGCGATCGTTATTTATCAGGCGTATCTGATTTTCAAGAAATCAAAAGACGACGCGGTAAGAATCGGTTTGAGCAAGAATCAGGTTAGTGCTTCGATTCGTTCCGCGGCAATTACTTCCATTGGACCGTGTCTGGTGATGATCACCGCTATGTTAGCGCTGATGATGTACGATGGTGCACCATTTGCCTGGCTGCGTACAAACTTCATCGGTTCAATCACCTATGAATTACAGGGTGCTCAGTTTGCGGCTGACGGTATCGGTATTGAACTGGGAAGCGCGCAGATGGACGCCAACTTCCTGGCTACCGCATGTATCGTAGAAGCCGGAGGCTGTGTGGGTTGGGTTATCTTCTCGGCACTGTTCTCTGACCGTATGGAAGTCGTACAGGAAAAGCTGGCCGGCGGAAATATGAACGCAGTTCCGATTATCGGTACAGGCGCGCTGATCGGCGTGTACTGCTCCCTGACTGTTGACCGTCTGATCCCGTTCAAGACACAGGCGTTTGGTGTATTTGCCGGTGCTATTGCGATTACCTTACTGACACTGTGGGACAGAAAGAATCCGAAACAGTGGGTTAAGGAATGGGGTCTTACCATCTGCATGATTATCGGTATGTTTGTATGTACAGTCATCGATATCATGAATGGAGTTATTTAAGGAGGATATGACATGAATAACGAACAACAGAATATTTATAAGAATGAGTATCTTCCCTATATCGTACGTGTAGGTAAAATTACCAGCTGGCTGTCTCTGCCGCTGATCTTTATCCCTGCGCTTGTCGTAGTCATCTTCTTCGGCGCAAGACCGGATGCCGGTGGTGTTATTACAGGTCTGGTCGGACTGTGTTCCGCGATGTTAGCCTGGTATATCGTTGACCCGGTTACCTTATATCCGATCCTGCATATTCCAGGCATGTATATGACATACCTCTGCGGAAACTCGAAAGAAATCCGTGCTCCTGCCGCTACTGCAG
This sequence comes from Solobacterium sp., assembly GCA_017430925.1. GTDB lineage: Bacteria > Bacillota_I > Bacilli_A > Erysipelotrichales > Erysipelotrichaceae > Bulleidia. The sequence continues at coordinate 45,940 of JAFRMA010000053.1, forward strand.
CATTATCTGCCGCAGGTGTTGAAGCAGGTACAGAACATGGTACGATCGTTGCCGGTATCAGTATCGCGATTTCCATCTTTATTTCTGTAGGTACAATGACACTCGTTGCCATCCTCGGTAATGCGATCCTGGCAGTTCTGCCGCAGACAGTACTCCATGCGCTGAACTACCTGTTACCTTCCCTGTTCGGTACGATGTGTATGCAGAGAATTCTTCTTGACCCGAAGTCTTCCCTGATCATTCTGCCGATTTCCATCGCGTTAAAGTTCTTATCAATGAATGGATTCTTCAAGTTCCTGCCGTTTGGCGGTGGTTATGCACAGATCCTGCTTTGCGTTATTGCCGGAGTTATCGTGGCGAGAATCGTACATAAGGATAAACTGAAAGCGTAAATACATACAGATAAGGAGAATAAACATGGTTAATTTCAACGAGAAAGTACATGCCTATATCGCCGCGAAGTATTATGTCTATCTGACAGAAAGATTCGGTGACAGAGGTAAGAGAGCATTTATTCACGGTACACAGTATTACGCAGAACAGAGAGGCCGCAGAATGGCTCAGAGAGCGATTCGTGACGGCAGAGAACTGGATTTCGGTACTTATCAGGAATATGGTGAATGGGTAAATACTCCGTATACCATTGAGAACGGATGGTCCAACCAGTCTACAGTACAGAGCTGGTCACCGGATCTTGAACTGAAGATCACAAGATGCCCGTGGCATACACAGTTCAAGGAAATGGGTCTGGTTGAAGCAGGTCATACATACTGCGCTCACCTGGATAACTCGATCTGCCGCGGATTCAATCCGTATATTACCTATGATGTATTACAGACACTGCATAAGTCAGATTTCTGCACACATATCATCCGTAATGTAAACTTCGCAGAAGGCGAGAAACATCCGAAGAAGACAGAATACCTGAAAGACTGGGATTATCATTGCGCTCATTCCTTCTATGCGTACGGAGAAGTCACAAAGGCGATCTTCCAGGCTGAAGGTGAAGATGTAGTTAATCAGGTTTTGAAAGATTTTGCGGAAGACTATGGTCAGGAGATGGCTGATATCCTGGTGAAGTTCAGGGAGACAAACTTCAACGTTTGTGATTAGCTGATGGGCTGTCATTACAAAGTCTACGTTGACATACTTAAAGAAGAACTGATCCCTGCTATGGGATGTACAGAACCAATCTCGCTGGCATACGGCGGTGCCCTGGCAAAGGATTTCCTGGGTGGTGAAACACCGGTGAAGGTGACTGCCCGCTGTTCACGCAATTTGTTGAAGAACGCAATGTGTGTGAAAGTGCCCAATACAGGAGGAATGATCGGTGTCAAGGCGGCGGTGGTAGCCGGCCTGGTCGGCGGTGAATCGGCGAGTAAGATGGAAGTTATCTCCCATCTTACGGATGGTGACCGTGAAAAAGTACGTCAATTACTAAATCAGGATATATGTACAGTAGAAATGCTGGAATCTCCGATACCTCTGCATTACATTCTTGAAGTGCAATCGGAATCTCATGATGTAATCGTAGAGATCAGTCACAAACATACGCATATTGCGCGTTTATCCGTGGATGGAAATGATCTGGACCTGGAAAGCGGCCAGCTTGTGCAGACAGTACCGGCAGACCGCAGTGTTCTTACTGTTGAAGGAATTCTGGAGTTTGCGGAAACCGTTGATCTTGAGGATATCCGTGAGGTAATCGGAAGACAGATTCAAGACAATTACACGATTGCGGAAGAAGGGCTGACCGGAAAATACGGCGTTGATATCGGGAATCTGATTCTATCGAAGGAAGAAGATACTGTTGAGACAAAGATGAAGGCTTATACAGCGGCTGCATCGGAATGCCGCATGGAGGGCTGCCCTCTGTCCGTAGTAATCAATTCCGGAAGCGGAAACCAGGGAATTACTTCCTCGGTGCCTGTCGTCGTTTACTGCCGGGAGAATCATCTTCCGGAAGAAAAGATATACAGAGCCCTAGTATTGTCCAACTTACTGACAATTCACCAGAAAACCGGAATCGGGACGTTGTCCGCGTTCTGCGGTGCAGTATGCGCATCCATCTCTTCAGCTGCCGCAATAACTTATCTGAAAGGCGGCGGACTGGAGGAGATCTCCGCAACCCTGTCCAACAGTTACGGTGGTATTGCCGGTACGATTTGTGACGGCGCAAAAGCCACTTGCGGATTCAAGATCTACAGCGCGTTATCTTCTGCTTTCCTGGCAGGAGAGATGGCACTGCGGACGAAACGGTATCCTGGAAATACAGGCATTATCCGTAATACTGTGGAAGATTCTGTCCAGGCAATCGGTAAGCTTGCCCGGGAAGGAATGGTCGATACAGACAAAAAGATCCTGCAGATCATGCTGGAGGACTAGGTGAATAAAACAGGAAGTTTCTTAACTTAAGATACTTCCTGTTTTACAATAATTCCTATACTATAGGAACGTAAGGAGTCATAATCATGAAATTTTATACACCGGATCATCTGACACGTTTCCTGATCTTTGCGGCAGGCTGTTTTTTTATCGTAGATCTGCTGGCATACGCAGTAAAGGAATGGAGGCGGATCAGTCATCTGAACCGCACCGGTACGGAAGTGAAGGCTGTGTTTACAAATATCAAGTCAGAGATTATCAAACGGAAGATGAAAAGTACCGCTGACCTGGCTTATACCACACAGAACGGGGAAACGATCAGGTACCTGTGGGAAAAGGGATTCTTTGACGAAGAAGTACTGTTGTTCCGGAATACCGATAAGAAGAAACTGGATGTAACGGTGAAATATGATCCCGAGAATCCGAAGGATATGTATGTGGTGGATTGTTACAACCAGAAGAAACATATTCTGGTGATGGGGCTGTGTGTGCTTTCGGCAGTTACGCTTGGATATTGCCTGTTGATTGCATAGAGGTGTACAGGATGAAGTTATACGTATATGCGATGGAACCGGATGAGATACCGTATTTTGACGCGTTTTCAGCGAAATACGGCATTGAATATGGCTATACGGAAGAGTATCCGTCACCGGAGAATTTATCCTGGTGTACAGGATATGACGCGATTTCGATCATCACCAATCCCATGGGTAAGGGTGAACTGGATCGTCTGTACAGTTACGGGATAAAATACCTGATCACCAGAAGTATCGGATATGAACATATCAATGTACGATATGCGCACCAGCTCGGAATGAGAACAGCGCACGTGACGTATTCTCCCAACGCGGTCGCCAATTACACGATCATGATGATGTTGATCGCGTGCAGGAGACTGCCGTTTATCATGATGAAGAATGCCAGACAGGATTTCTCCCTGCCGGGAAATCTGGGAAAAGAATTGTCGAACTCCACAGTAGGTATTGTCGGAACCGGGAATATCGGTTCTGCGGTAGTCCGGCATCTATCCGGATTCGGCTGTAAGATTCTGATGAGTGATCCTTATCCGAAAGAAGAACTGAAATGTTACGGAGAATACGTGGATACAGAGGATCTTTACCGTAATGCGGATATTATCACTCTGCATGTGCCGGCATCCGCGGATACTCTTCACATGATCAGTGATGAGGAACTGTCAAAGATGAAAGACGGAGTGATCCTGGTGAACGCGGCCAGGGGTTCTCTGATCGATACGGAAGCGATGATCCGCGGGCTGGAGAGCGGTAAGATCGGGTTTGCGGCACTGGATACTATTGAGAACGAAGAAGGATTATACTACCTGGATCATTCCGGAGATATTCTGAAGAATCATGATCGTTCAATCCTGATGGCTTTCCCGAACGTGTTCTTATCACCGCACATGGCTTATTACACAGAAGAAACTGTTTCTGACAGAGTGTATCATGTCTTTCAATTGCTGAAGGACTTTGCGGAAGGAAAAGAGAATCCGCTGGAAGTAAAGTGAGGGGATCCGTATGATTGTATATCTGCCCTATGGTGACCGCAGACTGGCACTGAATCTTCCTGACAACCAGCCCTGTACAATACTGCAGGGGAAGCTGGAATCCTATGTGCCGGAACAAGGGGAAGAGGATCTGGTTCAAAATGCCATGAATCATCCCATCGGAAGTCAGAAATTATCAGAACTGGCAAAGGGAAAGAAGAAGGTTGTATTGATCTGCAGTGATCATACACGTCCGGTGCCAAGTAAGCTGATCGTGCCGAGAATGCTGGAAGAGATACGCAAAGGCAATCCGGATGCGGAGATCACTCTGTTGATTGCGACGGGATGTCACCGTTCCACCAGCAGGGAAGAGCTGCGCGCGAAGTTCGGGGATGAAATCTTTGAACAAGAGAAGATCATCATCCATGACTGTGAGAAGGAAGAAGATCTGGTATATATCGGGACGCTTCCTTCAGGCGGGGATCTCGTGATAAACAAGCTGGTATATGAGGCAGATCTGGTCTGTTCCGAAGGATTTATTGAACCGCATTTCTTCGCGGGATTCTCCGGAGGACGGAAGAGTATCCTTCCGGGTGTTGCGTCCAGAGTATGCGTACATTACAACCATAACTCCGGGTTCATGGATGATCCGCATTCCCGTATGGGAGTATTGGATAGTAATCCGATCCACCGGGATATGATCTGGGCTGCCCGCAAAGCCGGTCTGGCATATATCGTAAATGTTGTACTGAACGCGAAGAAGGAAGTCATCGCCGCATTTGCCGGAGATGTGGATGAAGCACACCGCGCAGGGGCAGAGTTTGTGCTGGAACAGATGGGATGCCAGGCTGTGCCGGGAGATATCGTCGTGACAACCAATAATGGATATCCCATGGATCAGAATGTCTACCAGATGGTCAAGGGAATGTGCACCGCGGAAGCCACATGTGCGGAAAACGGTGTAATCATCGCTGCCGGAGAATGCCGTGACGGACTGGGCGGAGATAGTTTTTACCGGACGTTTAAAGAGTGCCGGGATGTTTCGGAATTGCTGGCCAGGTTCCGGGCAACACCTCCGCAAGAGACAATTACCGATCAGTGGCAGTCGCATATCTTCGCCAGAATCCTTGAGAAACATACCGTGATCTTCGTCAGTGAGATGGAAGATTCCGTTGTAAGGGACATGCATATGATTCCTGCGCATGATCTGGAAGAAGCGATGATGATCGCAAGACAGTTGGTCCGCAAAGAAAACTGCAGTATTACAGTGATTCCCGAGGGTATCTCCGTGATCCCTGTATCGGAGTAAATGTAAACCATGAATACATTCAAAGATTTATACATAGAAACAAAACAGGATGTGATCGATGCGGTGGAAACGTATGGTTTTCTGCCGTTTTTCGCGAATGAAATTCCGGGTTTTTCCATTGAGGAACACATCGCCAGAAAAGCGTACTTCTCCGATGAACCGGGAATCTGGGAGTGGAAAGGCGCGATCATCCAGGAGTCCCGGTGTGCCTACGGTAAATTCTTCCGGAACAAGGCGGCGTTTATCTCCCGTAAATGGTTTTATGACTTTGCGAATTACCGCCGGGATGGCTATGACTACGAAGCACGGTGTGAGGACGGACTGGCCACATATCCTGAACAATATCTGTATGAGCTGATTTCCTCTCACAGATCCATGTTGTCTAAGGATGCCAAGGCAGTCGGCGGATATGTCAAACCCAGAACTGCCGGACCGGATCAGTGGGAACCCCGGAAAGGCTTTGACACAACGATCACAAAACTGCAGATGCAGACGTATATCATCACCAGTGATTTTGAGTATGAACTGGATAAGAAGGGGAATTTCTACGGCTGGGGTATTGCCAGATATACTACTCCTGAGGTATTCTTCGGCAAGTCTTTCGCTTCGCATGTCTATAAAAGAACCCCGGAAGAATCACAGAAGCGGGTACTCAGGCAATTAAAAAAGATCCTGCCGGATGCGGATCCGGAGGACCTCAGAAGATTTCTTGGTTAGTCTGAATTGAGCGAATAATTTGTTACTTCGTAAGTACCGTCACTGTTTCCGGTAACTGTAATCGTTCCGGATACGGTGATGGTTTTCTTTTCCTCTGATGCTTTACCGATCAGTGCGCTGCCGTAATCCAGAGCACTTTTCATCAGGAATAACTGATACTCTTCTTCCGGAAGTTTCTCTGCGTCATGGAATTCATCCTTGTGATCATCGGCATAGTCATCCAGGGTATAACTTGTGTCCATACCATCAAGATCCAGCTGTATTACTTCAATCTGGAAGACGGTCTGATTGGTATCCTTGTCTTTTTCCTTGCTTTTGATTGTGTAACTCTGGCACTGGGAGAAGATTGCCTTGGTGCGGTATTCCTCAAATGCCTGGCGTAATTCTTCATCGGGATAGTTTTCCAGAAGCGTATCCGTGCTGTAGGTATTCTCCAGAAGCAGGGAGATCTCTGCGTCTGCTTCGCTGACCATTCCCTCATAGTTGCCCTCATGCATGGCATCAAGAAAAGCTTTCACTGCCGTTTCGGCAGGATCTTCTTTCTTACATCCGTATAGTCCGATACAAGTGATGACCAATAGTATCTGTATAAGTTTCCTGACCATGAAATCTCCCAAAGATTAAGATTGATTTAAGTTTTCCGGCTGTTCTCTCCTGAAGTAATTTGGACAAACCGCAGAACCAAGCCTTTTTCGCTATGTTTAAAGTTTAACACAGGATAATTCCGCAGGAAAGTGTATCCTCAGCTCCGTTGTAATTCAACAGATAAATGATAAAATACTAATTAAATGTGAGGTTGTTTCGTGGCAGGTAAGAAAGATTTTATGACTGCTTTGGCCGAACAGGTTGAAGCGCAGAAAAGAGGGGAAAAAAAGCAGCTGGACGGGATCGACAGCTTTGTGCCCGCAAAGAAAAAAGAACCCGTACAGTCTTTTCAGGAACCGGTAAAAGAGAAAGAACCGGAAGTTGTTCAAGTACCTGAGGAACCGGTGATGTCTTCTGCCGAGAAGGAAGAATTCGTCAACAGTTATAATGAAGAACCAGAAGATGATCGCCCCGCAAGTTTCCGTGAAGAAGAGTTAAAACCCATTGTTACCCCGAAGCATTCCATGTCTCCGGTTGGTATCGGATTGATTGCGTTGGCTGCTCTGGCTTTGGCATTTGGAATCTGGTGGTTCAAGTTTGCGGCACATATCGTGCTTCCGAACTTTGTCGGCCGGAGTATTAACGAAGTATCTTCCTGGGCAAGACAGAACAAGATGGAAACGACGGCAATTGCCATGTCCGACTCTGTTTTCAGTATGGAATATGACAAGGATATCGTTGTGTCCCAAAGTGTTCCTGCAGGAAAGAAAGTACGTCCGAATACTCCGATCACCATTACCGTATCCAAAGGTCCGGATCCCAGTGAAGAGATTGCTTTCCCGGATATCCGGAATATGACCCAGGGTGAACTGAATGACTGGATCAAGGAAAATAAACTGTCGAAGACCAAGCTGACCACGCAGTACAGTACCACGGTGGAAGCCGGGAATGTCATATCTTATGAGTTAAAGAATGTGGATGAGGGTGATTTTACCCGTGGATCTACACTGAATATTGTTTGTTCGAAAGGACCTGCGCCGGCAGGACAGGCTACCGTAGAAGACTTTAAGGGTAAATCTGTCGCCGAGGTAGAGAACTGGGCGAAACAGAAGAAGATCCGTCTTGTACAGACCGAAGCGTTTAGTGATACCGTACAGACCGGGATGATCATCTCACAGAGTGTGGCTTCCGGACAGGCACTGAAAGAAGGAGAAACCCTCTCCGTAGTTGTATCCAAGGGTAAGGGCGTGCGTATCCCGAATATGGTGGGATATTCCGCGGAACAGCTGGATGCCTGGAGAGCGGGTAAGAATAACAATGTCACTGTCGTTACGAAGTCAATCTATCATGATGAACTTGAAGGAACGGTCATCAGTCAGTCTCTGGTACCCGGATCTGTTGTGGAAGCGGGAGATGTACTGGAGCTGACCATCTCCAAATATCTGCCGATTCTGGAGAAGCACTCTCGTGAATGGCTCGGTAAGGATTACCTTCAGTTAGTCTATTGGGTAGATGAAGTGAATGCGCAGGGCGGCAGTCTGATGGCCGGCGAGTATGGCGCGTTTGCGGAGAGACAATGCAGCGATGAATATCCGATTCCGGGTCAGATCATTAACTATGCCTGTGAATACGGCACAAAGAACTCTGACGGGGAATTCTGGACCTCATCCGGATGTGAACGTCCTTTAAACCTGTACAGCCGTATCGGTTATCAGGTATCCACAGGCGCATGTTCCGTACAGAAGATCTTGTTAAACGCTTCGGATATGCGTGACCTGAATACGATCCAGAACTTCTGTTCCGGACATTATCTCCAGTTCAGTACAGATTCCTGGGATTCCGGGACATTCTCCGGTTCGCATTGGGACTGGACAGTTCAGATACAGTTATCTGATGGCTCTGTATATACAAACTCTGAAGATGACATCAATTCCAAATATCCGATCATGATCGATCCGAAAGATGTCATTGCCATTCACTGGAAGAAGTTTGAACAGGGAGATCCGCAGCCTACGCCTACACCGACACCGGAACCTACACCTGTACCTACGGTCGTTCTGACAAACGCGGAACTGACAGATCTGCAGACGCTGATCTCTTTCTGTGACAGTAATGATATCGAGTATACACTGAATGGTATATCCACAAGTGAAGCAGAATGGTACGGTACGGAAGCCGGCAAGCATGACAGTAAAATAGAAATGGAATTTGAAGGGAATAAATACTATTCCGACCAGGGTTTTACACTTGTCCTTAAAGATAACAAGTCTGTAACGATCAACTATCTTACAGATCAATAATACAGGAGGCTAACCAATGAACGCATTGAACAGAGCCTGGAAATATATCACAAGAAGACCTACAAAATCCGTCTTACTGATGATTACATTCTTTCTTATTGGTAATCTGGTAATTCTGGGGCTTGGTATTTCACAGGCTGCGGAGAACGCAAAGGTTTTGACCCGCAAACAGATGCGGGCGGCTGTCAGTTATGAAGTTGATTATGAAAAGTTCTGGGACTATATCAATACACTGACCGATGAAGATGAGATCAATAACGCATACAACAACTATCCCAGGATCAATAAGGAAACCGCGGAAGCCCTGACCCAGGACTCCCGTGTCAAAGCTTTTAACTTTACACAGACTGCGATTGGATACTCCCTTGGGTTTGATCATGTGCCGGTAGGCAATGAAGATACCAAGAATACAGATTACGGTTCCTACATCGATGAAAACGGAGTCGCGCATGAATACCGTGAACCGGACATCATGATCTACGGAACACAGTATCCGAATATGATCGAGATTGCGGATGAGACATACACGATTACTTCCGGCAGATTTATCAACCAGGACGACATCGATTCCGCGTCACCTCACGTATGCATCACGGAAGAAATGGCAGACGTGAATAACCTGCGTGTGGGAGATACGATCGCATTCTCATACAATGATCTGAATTATATTGACAGTCTGGTTCAGGAGTCCGGCGGAGAAGTATCCGCGGATGATTTCCGTGAAGAGTATGAGATCGTCGGTATCTTTAACAACAAGAACCAGGTAGATCCCAACAGTGAGAACTTCCGCTGGATGAGTCCCTATGAATCTCCGCAGAATATCCTGGTCGTTCCGATGAGCGCCTATGTTGAGTCCATGTTGAAGATGACGACTACGGAACAGAAACTTCATCCGGAATACTATACAGACTTTGACGAAGAGGAATACCGCAGGAGTATGACGGAACCTTCAAGAATCATCTATTTACTGAATGATCCTCTGGAAGTAGAAGACTTTGTCCGTGATCATCAGGCAGACCTTGGAGAATACCTGAAACTGAACGCAAATAACGAAACATTCAAGAAACTTGCCAGACCTCTGGATACCCTGAGTTTCTTCTCCAACGTCATTGTCTGGATCGTGATCATCAACGCTGTAGTCATTATTTCACTGGTCACAGCGCTGACCCTGAAAACCAGAGAGTATGAGATCGGTGTTATGTTGTCCCTGGGTGTATCCAAGGTGAAGATCGTCCTGCAGTTATTCGCGGAGTTATTCCTGATCGCTCTGTTGTCTTTTACTCTGGCATCTGCCAGCGGATCCATGCTGGCGGGAAGAGTCGGAGACATGGTACTGGATTATCAGACTGCCAGTGAAGCGGAATACTCCGATCTGAATAATGAGGGCAACTATTACTGGTACGGGGATAACAATTACTTTACCAATGTAACTCAGGAAGATCTGCTGTCCCAGTATGAAGTGAAAGTATCGCCGGTATTGATTGCGGAGATCTATGTAATCGGTACACTGGTCGTCATGATTTCCATTATTATTCCTTCCTTTATGATCATGAGGCTGAATCCCAAGCAGATTCTGCTGGAACAGAATTAGGAGGCTTTATGAGTACAATACTGAAACTGGAAAATATCTGTTACGGGTATATTGACGGAGGCTTCAAACGTGAGATTCTGAAGAACCTGAGTTATGAATTTGAGGAAGGAACCTTCTATACGATCCTGGGACCTTCAGGTTCAGGTAAGACTACCTTGTTAAGTATCATGGCAGGTCTGGATAAACAGGAATCCGGGAAGGTATACTTTGACGGAGAAGATGTCGATAAGATCGGCTTATACAAGTATCGCCGGAATAAAGTCGGAGTTGTCTTCCAATCCTATAACCTGATCAATTACCTGACCGGGCTGGAGAATATCTTACTGGCGATGACAGAAACCGACAACAAGCTTCCCGGCAATAAATCGGAACTGGCGTATGCGTTGCTGGAAATGGTTGGTATAACCAAAACCAAGGCAGATCGTATGATCAATAAACTGTCCGGTGGTGAACAGCAGCGTGTGGCAATTGCCCGGGCAATCGCATCCAACGTTGATTTGATCTTCGCGGATGAGCCTACGGGAAACCTGGATACGGAAACAGAGAAAGAGATCATCAAGTTATTCCAGATGCTTGCCCAGCAGTACGGCAAGACGATCATTGCGGTAACACACTCCAACGAAGTATCCAATCTCAGTGATCATCGTGTATTCCTGAATCAGGGGAAACTTACAGATCTTTAATCAGTTGTGATAATCGGAACTGTCCGTATGAATTTGTTTTGTGTAATTGACAGAATTGTGTGATGATATAGGAAAGTATCTGGAGGATAAATCATATGAAATGTTTCAAATGTGGTGCGGAAAACGATAATGATGCGTTGTTCTGTTCTAACTGCGGGACAAAACTTGTGACTGGTGAAGAAGTTGCGCAGGCAGCGGAGGAAGCTGTGGAAGAAACTGTGGAAGAAGTGAAGGAAACTGTCACAGAAGCAGCGGAAACCGTCAAGAATGTAAGTCTTGAACTGGAAGAATCGATTGACGCGCATATGGCCAAGATGGAGGCAGAACTGGAAGAAGAACCGGATCTTTCTGCAATCCTGACACAGCAGCCGGGTGTACAGACAGCAGGCAATGCCCAGGCGCAGATCAGTATTACACCAACCGTCAATCTGGATATGCCGGAGAATCATCTGAATGAGAAACCGGAACCTAAACTGGAGATGCGTACTTCCAAGACAGAAGAATTAATTGCGCTGAAAGAAAAAGAACGTGAAGAACGTCGTGCCCGTGTTGAACAGTACGAAAGAGAAAGAGCCCGTGAACAGGCGAAGAAAGCAGAACAGAAGGAAACGGTAAGACCGGCTCAGCAGGCAGCCGCAAAGCCTAAGACTGCAGGCTCCAACCAGAAACTGCTGGCCATTATCAGTTATATTACCTGGATCGGCTGGGCGATCGGCTTCTTCAGTACCAGCAGTGAACGTTCAGAATATATGAAGACTGTACTGAATCGTGCCCTGATCCTGAACCTGTTATCTCTGTTGAGATATCTGCCGATCATCGGCAGACCAATCTACTGGGTCACCGGTATACTGTGGCTTGTGGCTGTGGTATATACAGCTCTGGATAAGACCGATAAGTTACCGGTTCTGGATGATTTCAAGGTTATCCCGTAAAACCATAAACCTGTGCTGAAAAACGCACAGGTTTTCTTATACAATAATACTGTGGAAGAAAACAGAGTCTATGTATGTATCGATCTGAAGTCTTTCTATGCCAGTGTGGAATGCGTAGAAAGAGGATTGGATCCCCTGACCACAAACCTGGTTGTGGCAGATTTAAGCCGGACGGTAAAGACCATCTGTCTGGCTGTTTCACCGTCCATGAAAGCCTACGGGATCTCCGGCAGAGCCAGATTATTTGAAGTCGTGCAGAAGGTGAAAGAGATCAACCGTGAACGCAGTAAGAAGATCTCTTACCGGGCATTCCGGGGGAAATCTTATCATGATCCGGAGGTCAGGGCAGATGAGGAACTGGAACTGGATTATATTACGGCTGTACCCAGAATGGCTTTTTACATGGAGTATAGTACGATCATCTATGATATCTACCTGAAGTACATTGCGCCGGAAGATATCCATGTATACTCTGTGGATGAAGTATTCATGGATGTGACAGATTACCTGAAGATCTACAAGATGACTGCGCATGAGCTGACTATTCACATCATCCGGGATGTCCTGAGAACTACGGGAATCACAGCTACAGCAGGAATCGGCACAAACATGTACCTGGCAAAGGTGGCGATGGATATCGTGGCCAAGCGCATGCCGGCAGACAGTGACGGAGTGAGAATTGCCGAACTGGATGAAATCTCTTACCGGAAAGTTCTCTGGGACCACCGTCCCCTGGATGATTTCTGGAGAGTAGGAAGAGGCTATATGCGGCGTCTGGAAGAAATCGGTCTGAATACCATGGGAGATATTGCGAGATGTTCCCTGGGTAAATTTGAAGACCGGTATAACGAAGACCTGTTATACAAGATGTTCGGAATCAACGCGGAATTACTGATAGATCATGCCTGGGGCTATGAACCATGTACGATGCAGGATATCAAGAATTACCGGCCATCCTCCAACAGCGTCGGTATCGGGCAGGTACTATCTGAGCCATATACATATGAGAAAGCCATGATCATCGTACGGGAGATGCTGGATACGCTGACCCTGGATCTGGTGGCGAAAGGACTGGTCACCAGTCAGGCCGTACTATCTATCGGCTATGATACTGCCAGCCTGGACAATCCCAATGCCAAAAGCCAGTATCAGGGAGAAATTGCGAAAGACTACTACGGACGACCGACGCCCAAACATGCGCATGGTACGGCGAATATGCGCTTTGCGAGTGCTTCGTCGAAGTATATTACGGACGCTGTGCTGAAATTATACCGGGAGATCGTCGACCCGGCATTGCTGGTGCGCAGAATATCTGTAACAGCCATCAACGTGAAGAAACAAGCTGATCTGCCGGAAGTACAACATGAACAGCTGGATCTCTTCGCAGAGCCGGGAGACACTACGGCAGAGAAAGAAAAAGAAGAACTGCAGAAAGAAAAAAGAGTACAGGAAGCGATACTCACCATCAAGAAGAAATACGGGAAAAACGCGGTACTCAAGGGAACCGATTTTGAAGAAGGAGCCACCCAGAGAGACCGGAACAAACAGATCGGAGGACATCGTTCATGAGCAGTAAATATGAAGATATCCTGTATCTGCCCCACCATGTGTCCAAGGTACATCCGCAGATGTCCAGAGCTGACAGAGCAGCCCAGTTTGCGCCGTTTGCGGCACTGACCGGGTATGATTCCATGGTGAAGGAAACCGCCAGGTTAACCGATAAGAAGATTGAACAAGATGAAAATGAACGGGAAAATCTGGACCGAATCCTGCAGTACCTGAAAACCAGGATCGAAGAACAGCTGAAGATCATCGTAACCTACTTTGAACCAGATGAGTATAAACAAGGCGGGAGATATGTGACCAGAACGATCTTACTCAAGGCCGTTGATGAGATCACACATACGCTGGTCAGCACAGACAGGCAGTATATCCCGGCAGAAGATATTCTGGATATCCAGATGGAGGAAGAAGAATGAAAAGAAGATTTGGATTAGGATTAAGTTTAAGTGTACTGATTTCCGCATCACTATGTGTAGTTGCGGCAATCCTGGACAACCTTGTCACAAAAGAAGAAAAACCAAAAGAAGAGAAAAAAAAGGATCATCCTGATCAGGAATGATCCTCCTCTGAAAGCCATAGTTCCAGACTTAACGCAAAGTCTTCCGTTTCATCGTATTTCGGTTCGATGGAGATCACCGGCTGATCCAGCAAATCGGAAGGAATATCCCGATAGGAGAGAAGATCCTCATAGAGTATTCTTTTCCTGAGGTCTGTGACAGGCTTTTCGAAACAACATATCTTCAGATTTGTATTCTCCGGTATCAGATACAAGATATTCCGTAAGTGAGTCCTGACAGGAGTAATCTTCTCCTCAGGACTTTTTCTTTTCAAAAATGCCTTTAACGTTTCCGCAGGTTCGATCATCATGGAGGTCATGCCTATGCTTAAGGCATGGCCAAGGCTATCCATGGTACGGCAGAGATCTTCGTTGTAGTGACGTTCCCTGCCCATCTTTGCCAGATTCAGGATTGTTTGGCCTGCTTCACTGAATAAGATATCGTGATTCAGATATAACTGGTAGATATCCAGGCATCCCTGCGCAAAACCATTCTCTGATTCATCGATATGTAAACGGGTATCCGGTTTCTGTATGCGGATGTAATGGTCTTCCCAACTTTTTAAAGCAGCCAGAAGACGTGAATCCGAGTAATGATTCGTCCACTCATCCAGACCACGGATGATCTCTTCAGCCGCATCTTTGATCTTCGGATCCCGGATCTCTTCAAACAAGGATAATGCCGCATAGTACAGAGATAGTGATTCATAGCTTTCCAGGGCCTTCTCACCATTCCTGTAGATCTGTACGAATAATTCCTGATCTTGTGTCATAGGAACCGGTTATTCCACTCTGGTGCCGCATTCCGGACAGAATGTGCCGTATACTTTAGAACCGCAAACCGGGCAGAAACGATTACTGTTTTTTGTCTCAAAGATCGTTTTATCTTTCGGCCAGCTGACTTTATACGCATTGACCAGAGTCCTGGACTGACCTGCCGGTACGGTAATATTCCAGGTCAGGATACCGCGGTCATCCGCACTTGCATGATCATTGTTTATGACTTCGGTCACAATACTCTTATCCTGGGATACCGGCATCTGATCGTATACTGTTATCTTGACTTCCTGATCTTTGTTGTTTATGACAGACAGTTCATACGTATATTCTGTTGTCTTCTGGTTTTTAAGCAGTGCTTCGGTTGTCTTTTTCTTTTTCTCGGTACGGCTGACATGGATGGCTTCTTCCTTGCCTAAGGAGATGGAGAGGGTATCCTTATCACGGTCAGACTTGATGGATGTAGAACCTACATAAGTATCATCAAGATAGATGGAAGTTTTTCCGCTGACCATTGCCGGAAGATCCGCACTTTTGAAATCGGCGGTAAGGAACGCCCGGGGATTCAGTTTCGGGAAAGCTGTGATCCGGTACTCACAGGGGATCTCGTACTTCTGCAGGTCTGCCATGGTGCCTTCGGTATCGGCAGGGATGTCCTTTGTGCCTGGAAGTACATACTCTGTCATTGTCTCGGAAGTGTTGATCTCCGCTTCCGGCATCTCCATCATATCCAGTTCGGCAGTTTCTTCTACGGCAGTATCTTCCATAGCCATCATCGGCATGGCTGCCTTGGCCATATTCCTGCCTCCGGCCATTGCGGAAGAGAGCGTTCTCCGCTTTGGCTCAGGACGGGAGAAACTCAGATATACGGGATCCAGTACAGGTAAGTCACTCTGTACGGAAGGGTTGCCGGTAAACAGGGATACCTTGATATCCTTCCAGTCTTCCGCGGTATTCTGGAAGATCCGCGCGCGTACTTTCAGGGTCATCGGGTCTTTCGCGTTTGTATGAAGCTCATAGACCGGCATCCAGGATGCGGCGTTGTCATGGTAGGTCAGTTCAAAAGGATATGTACCGGCTTTCTCAGAAATAATCTCAGCGCAGAGAACCGGCTGCTGTTCCTTACGGAGAACTTCATTCAGTCGTTTCTCCAGACGTTTGAGTTCTTTCTTTTCCAGGATGATCTTTTTCTGAAGCATGGAAATCTGCCCGGGGAGAGAAGTGATGTATTTCTGGATCTCCTGGATATTCTGTTCACTGCGTCCGGAAAAATTGCCGTTTTCTTTCCAGAGATTGATCTGTAACTCACAGAGTTCAATATTCTGTTTCCGTTCATTGATTTCTTCACGAATCTGATCACTTTCGGTTTCTTCATCATCATCCTGGTAGAAGAAGCGGATATCTGTCAGCTGGATCCCGGCCGGGAAATAGAGTCTGGCACTGTCAAAATCGGACTGTGTACTTAATCCACAGATGTGTAAGGTGTTCTGTCCTTCCTGAAGGTCAGCTTTACCATTCCGGGTGATTTCCGCACCCTGACGGTAGATCTGTACCTGTCTGATATCTGTCTGAATCATTGTCATGTTCGGGTACCTCCGTTAATACTATTGTAGCAGAACGGTATACACAAAAACCCCGGAAACAGAGATATAATAAATTAAGAATAATTATCAGGAGAACATGATCATGGAAGAATTCTATATTGTTGAGGATGGTCTGCGGCTTCATGCGAAACTCGAGAAACCGGAGGGAAAGAATCACTGTCCTTTAATGATTCTGGTTCACGGCTTAACCGGGAATATGGAAGAGAGACATATCCTGGGAATCAAGGATGCGGTATTATCTGCGGGGATTGCGGTCCTCCGGGTAGAGATGTACGGACACGGACAGAGTGACGGGAACTTCTACGATCATACGATCTTGAAGTGGCTCACGAACGCGATGACCGTAACAGACTATGTACAGACCCTGGACTTTGTGACAGATGTATACCTGTGCGGACATTCCCAGGGAGGATTACTGACCCTGATTGCTTCAGGTGTACGTCCGGATGCGTACAAGGCAGCGATCCTGTTGTCTCCGGGAATCAATATCGTGGATATCGGCAAACGCGGGTGGGACGGAGGTTTCCTGTTTTACCCGGAAAGACCAACTGATGACCTGGTGTTCAAGGGACTCCGGATCGGCGGAAATTATGTCCGTGCCGCGCGCCTGATCAACGTCAATGAACTGGCGGAACATTACCATAGACCGGTATTGATCGTTCACGGAGATCAGGATATCACCGTACCGTTGGCGTATTCTGTGGATATTGCGGAAAAGTACGCCGATAGTAAGTTGGTCATCATTCCTGGAGATACGCACTGTTATGACAATCATCTGGACCAGGTAGAAAAAACCGTAAAAGAATTCCTGTTATCTTTACCGCAGGAATTGTGAAACAAGTCAGATTTACAGTATAATGACTAAAGTAACGTGTATCAAACAATAAGGGGATAACTATGTTTAAGAATTTAACGAAAACAGAACGTGCCTGGGTCCTTTACGATGTAGGAAACAGTGCTTTTACCATGTTAGCCTGTTCCCTGATCCCGATCTGGTTTAAACAACTGGCGATCGGTGACGCTCCGGGACAAATCTCTTCCGACAACGCGACGGCGTATTATTCACTATCTATTGCGATTGTTACAGTAATAGTAGCGATCCTCGGCCCGATCTGCGGAGCTCTGGCAGATCATAAGGGAAGAAAGAAGATCTTCTTTACCACGGCAGTAGCACTTGGTGTCGTTGGCTGTATCCTGAACGGTTTTGCGACCGGATGGATGTCTTTCCTGGTAATTTATGTACTGGCCAAGATCTTCTATTCCGCGTCATTGACCTTCTACGATTCCATGTTAAACGATGTTACGACCGAAGAAAGAATGGACCAGGTATCTTCCTACGGCTATGCCTGGGGTTATATCGGATCCTGTATACCGTTTACTCTGGCTTTGATCGCGTATATCCT
This sequence comes from Solobacterium sp., assembly GCA_017430925.1. Classification (GTDB taxonomy): domain Bacteria; phylum Bacillota_I; class Bacilli_A; order Erysipelotrichales; family Erysipelotrichaceae; genus Bulleidia. The sequence continues at coordinate 63,849 of JAFRMA010000053.1, forward strand.
CAGCGGCGGTCTGAGTGAGAATCTGATGTGGTTCTCTCCGTCTGTAGGTAAGATCATCGGCTTTACGATTACAGCTGTATGGTGGTTTATCGTTACCGTACCTCTGATCAAGAATTATAAACAGATCAACTATGTAGAGAATACCAAGGGATCTGTCCGTCATGTCTTCGCACAGATCGGAAATACACTGAAAAAGATCGTTACCAGAGACAAAAAGGTCATGTACTTCCTGATCGCCTTCTTCCTGTATATTGACGGTGTCGGAACGATTATTGACAACTGTATCAATATCGGTACAGACCTGGGTCTTCCTACAGTAGGACAGGTGATCTTCCTGCTGGCAACACAGGTCGTTGCCTGGATCGGTTCTCTGGTCTTTGCGAATCTCTCCAAGAAGTATGATACTGTTACTCTGATCCTGATTTGTATCGTTGGTTATTTCGCTGTATGCCTCTATGCGCTGACCTTGAAGACATTACTCCACTTCGGTATCCTGGCATTCGGTGTAGGATGTTTCCAGGGTTCGATTCAGTCCATGTCAAGAAGTTACTTCTCCAAGATCATTCCGGCAGAGAATTCCGGTGAATACTTCGGTATTTATGATATCTTCGCGAAAGGCGCAAGTTTCCTGGGTTCTGCGGTAATTGCGGCAGTCAAGCTGATGGGTGGTACGATCAATATCGCGGTTGCGTCCCTGGCAATCTTCTTCCTGCTTGGATTCATTTTCCTGAAGATCTCCGACCGTCAGGAAAAGGCTCTTAACTGATGTTTACCTCTGAAATAAAAACCTATACGTACACAAACAAGGAAATACAGCGTGTACAGATCCTCCACTTGGAAGACTGGCACCATATTTCCTTTTTTAAGCCTGCGTACTCCGAAGATGCCTTCCGCCAGCTTTGCGACCTCTACAGTAACTACATGGTTAAGAAGTATGCGTATGTTCAGGGCATGAACCTGTTGTTTACACTGCCGGAAGATCTTCGTCTGCCATGGACAGATCATCCACGTTACGGAGTACTGTATGATCCGCTCTGTGTGGTCAGCGCGATGTTCCGGGACCATATCACGTTGAAAAACAAGCGCCTGGTGTTCCGGGATAAACATACCGAAGAACTGTATCATCAGTTACATGAGAAGGGATGTATACACCTTGCCGGCGGTAAACTGCCTGTACTGTCGGTACTTCCTGTACGCAAAAGCTTCGGTTTCCTGAGTCAGGAGAAAAAAGATGCCCGGATGAAAGTCAACGCGTCTTTCTTTACCATGAACTCTCTTGATATCGGTACGGTATATGACAGTCTGGCGACAGGCATAGGATTGTGCGTACAACGCGGAGAAATTCTGAATCCGCCGTTGTTTGACCGGGAAGTATTCACAGTTGATTTACTGGGTAGGACTGCTGTACGAAAGATCAGTCTCAAAGACCTGGATATCCGGATCGGGAATAAGCGGTACCATGACGGTGAAAACTGCCGGATTCTGACCAGACCGGAACATATTTATACACCCCGGCATGGATATGATTTGATCGTGGTTGACAAGCAGGTGACAGCTTTCCGCAGAGGCGGCGGAATGATTCCTTCTTCCGGTTTTGTGATCCATACGGATATCCTTCCGGAACTACCTGACACACAGGTACGTTATGAAGGCCTGGAAGACTTGTTGTTTGCGGTGCAGGCAGGGAACAGTACAGTGATCAACGGAGTGCCGGCAAACCGCTTCCATTCCTCATTCCATGACCTGAAGAAGCCCTGGATCCCTCCGTATCCGCCAACATTATATCCGCTGGATTACGCGGGAGATCGTGCTCCCCGGATCGTGATTGGGGCAGACATGCAGGACCGGCTGATGATCCTGTGGTTTGAAGGCGCAGGCAAATACGGATATCAGCCCGGGCAGGAAAGCTGCGGCGCAACCTTGAAGGAAGCCGCAGAAATCTGTGCAGAACTGGGAATGAAAAACGGAGTTCACCTGGACGGAGGCGGATCAGCCCAGATCTTATGCGCAAACAAGAGGGAGTTACTTCTGTCTGACCGTGATCCGGTCACATACCGGGAGAATGAAAGGGCAGTCGCTAACGGTCTGATCGTGCAATGATTCCCTGCTTGTTTATGTTAGAATAATTTCATGCAGGAAATGAACGGGATAAACAACGATATGCAGAAGAAAACATTGATTATCGGTTCTGCTGTTGCCGATATTACCATCCGGGTGGATCATCTTCCCGGTCTTGAGGAAGATGTCAATCCCTATTCCCAGACCATGCATCTGGGTGGATGTGCATACAATACAGCCAATATGTTCAGGCTGATGAAGGAACCCTTTGACTTATGCGCACCGGTGGGGACAGGCATCTACGGAGACTTTGTCCGAAGAAAGCTGGAGGAAAAGGGTGTCAGGATCTTGTTTGACAGCCCGGACGAGAACGGATGCTGCTACTGCATAGTGGATGAACAGGGGAGGAGAACTTTCCTGAGTGTCCATGGTGCTGAATACCGCTTTGAAAAGAAATGGTTCGATCGTCTGGATGCGGATGCCTATACCATGGGCTACTGCTGCGGCTTTGAACTTGAAGAAGACAGCGGGGAATACATTCTGGACTTTTTCAGAAACCATCCGTCACTGCCGTTCTGCTACGCACCCGGTCCGAGAATCATGAGTGTTCCGCAGGATCGCCAGGAAGCCCTGCTGGATCTTCATCCGCTGCTTCATCTCAACTTGAAGGAAGCCCGTGCTCTTCTGCGCAGAACGAAGACAGAACCGGAAGAAATGCGTATCTGTGCAGGCCTGCTGGCGGAAAGAACCGGGAATACCGTAATTATTACGGACGGTGCGAACGGCTGCGGTTGTATGGAAAACGGACAGTGGATGTTCGTGCCCGCTGAACCTCTGGATCATGTGATCGACAGTACCGGTGCCGGGGATGCGCATATTGGTACTTATCTTGCCTGCCGGCAGAAGGGCATGTGCACATATGATGCTCTTGTGCAGGCATCCCATATCGGGGCCAGAGTATGTACTGTCCACGGGGCAGTCCTGGAAGATTTGTAAAACGTTTATGAATAAGAAAAGCCCGCTGTTCATGCGGGCTTTCTGTATTTAAGTGGTGCGGATGACAGGACTTGAACCTGCACGTCGGAGACACCAGATTCTAAGTCTGGCGCGTCTGCCAGTTCCGCCACATCCGCAGGCAACGGTATTATAGCATATTCCTGCGTAAGAATACCGTTATCCGGCAATTGTTATTTACTCTTTTTCTTCGGAGCTTTCTCTTTCGCAAAGATGTAGGACGCGAATTTCTGTACTTCTTTTTCCGTCTTGAAGCGGGCGATAAATACCATGTTTCCCATTGCGGAAGACAGGATCTCCGGCATACGTTCGTGCATCATGATGTTTTCTCCGTATTTCTGATAGATTTCTTCATCATCGTGCGCATACTGGTAATGATCACGACGTCCCGCATGTACGCAGAAGTACGGGCGTTCCTGCGAGTACTCCGCATGGTTGTACATAGCCATCTGGGCATAGATCCGGTATACGCTGATATCATTCGCAAAGTTCATCATATCCGGTGTATATCCTCCCGGCGGACGCATGTTGACTTCCAGACCGACAAGGTCTCCGACCTTGCCCAAGCCGGGCTTATCTTCGGTCAGACGGAAATATTCTGTATGGAAGAAACGGCCGCGGATATTGAATTCACGGATGACTGCGGAACCATAACGTTCCAGATCTTCCGGAATCTTACGTACGGAATAGTATACAAGTTCATCCTTGTTGTTTACGATATCCATGATCGGTTCCGGGAAGATATGCGAGGTCTTGAAGATGATCTTACCGTCCTGGTCAGTAATACCGTCATAGGATACGATATAACCGGGGATAAACTCTTCCATGATATAAGACACATCCGGCTTTTCTTCGTAGAATTTTGCCAGTTCTTCATCGTTGCTGATCTTCCACGTAGCGTTGGCACCGACACCGTCATCCGGTTTTACAATGACAGGATAACCAACCAGTTCAATAAACTTCTTTCCGTTCTCGTAAGTATCGGTCAGGTGATATCTGGCTGTAGGCACGCCGGCTCTTTCATAGAATGCCTTCATGTTGGACTTCAGTTTAAAACGCATGACATCTTCAGTTTTATCTCCGGTAGTGATGTTGAAGTCTGTACGTAACCGGGCATCCTGTTCCAGCCAGAATTCATTGTTGGATTCCAGCCAGTCAATCTTTCCGTGTTTATGCGCAAACCAGGCAACCGCGCGGTACACTTCATCGTAGTCTTGAAGAGAACGTACCTGATAGTATTCCGAAGCAGCTTGTTTCATTTCCTCAGGCAGATAATCGTACGGGTCTTCAGCGATACACAGAGAAGTACCTCCGAGTTCTTTCCAGGCCTGCGGGAACTGATAATAAGATTTAGGGAATGTTGGTGAGATAAATACAAAGTTCTTCATTGTGTGGTCCTCAACTATTATTAAGAATTTTAACACAGGTCAAGTCTCTGGACTATAATGAAACATAATCAAATGAAAGGAAATGTTTATGAATGATCTGGAATACGCAAGAAATATCATCGATGAAACAGACAAGGAACTCGTCCATCTATTTGAAAAGCGAATGAATGCCGTGCAGATCATTCTGCAGTACAAACAGGAACACGGACTGCCGGTATACGATCCGGAAAGGGAAAAGAATAATCTGGAACAGAGAAGTAAACTGATTAAGTCCGAAGACCTGAAACCGTATTTCCTGCAGTTCTACCAGAGTCTGATGGATATATCCAGGACATGGCAGGAAGAACACATGGAGTAGTTATGGCAGAGAAGAAAACCAATGCGATGAGGATCCTGGACAGTCAAGGGATCACTTATACAGAACATACCTATGACTACAGTGACGGGATACTGGACGGTGTATCTGTCGCGAGGAAGGTAGGAGAAAACCCTGACCATGTGTTCAAGACGCTGGTGACCCGTGGGGATGACCGGAATTACTATGTCTTTGTGATCCCGGTGGCCGCAAAACTGGATCTGAAGGCAGCCGCCAGAAGTGTCGAAGTCAAGAATATTGAGATGATCCCGCAGAAGGAACTGTTTCCGCTGACCGGATATGTCCATGGAGGGTGTTCACCCATAGGCATGAAGAAAAAATTCAGGACTGTCATCGATGAAACAGCCCTGATCATTGACACGATTATCGTTTCCGGAGGGAAGCTGGGATTCCAGATCGAAGTAGATCCTGAAGATCTGATCCGTGTTACTGAAGCAGAACTTGCCGCAATCACCGTTTCCTGAAGAGATCGTTGAAGATCAGAATCAGTACGTAGATGACAAATCCCCCGAAGAGGATCCCGGCACCGTCAATGAACATATCCGTGACCTGTGTGGATCTACCCTCATAGAAGTGCTGTATAAGTTCATCACTGACCGGGATCGTAAACAGGAAGAGCACAAAGTTCAGAAAGCGGTATTTGAATAACGGGCACAGATGAATCGCCCAGCCGACCAGAAAACCCAGTCCGGAAAACTCCGCGAAGTGCGCCAGTTTGCGGATATAGCGGTTCAGAACGTAGGGATCTGCCCAGTATAAACCGAAACGCTGCAGGAATTCCATAACTTTCCCGGTCACGCCCAGAGACATCTGCTCAGAAGCTTCCGCAATCATCATGGAATTCCGGAAGATCAGCCAGATATACCCGGCAACGATCAGCCATGCCCACCAATGTCTTTTTCTCATAGGTTCTCCTTTTGTGAGTAGTATAGTAACACATGATATAATACTTTTATGAAAAATCTTAATCTTCCTGATTTAATACAAATCTTCACCGGAACCCTGATCCTGGCCGTATCTGTTGTCTGGTTCATCATTCCGTACAATATATTATCCGGCGGTGTGGCGGGTATTGCCGTCGCCCTGGAACCGTTATTACATCTGAACAAGATGGTGTTCGCAAACGTCCTGGTTATCGTTCTGCTCGGGGCAGGAACCATGGTTCTGGGTAAACAGTTCTTCCTGACCACAGCATTATCATCTCTGTTGTATCCGGTATTTACTTCTTTGCTTAGCAGGACTGCGTATATACCGCAGATCGATCCGGTTCTGGCTTCCTTCTACGGAGGATTGCTGGGAGGCGTGGGAATCGGTATTGTCATGCGTACCGGTGCCAGTACAGGCGGTATGGATATCCCTCCGATGATCATCCATAAATTGACAGGGATGAAGATCAATACACTGGTAATGATTACCGATGGTCTTACGGTATTGCTGGGACTGAGCTTGTATGGAATCGAAGAAGTTCTGGTCGGAATGATCTCGGTATTCGCTTCTTCCTATGCGATTGGCAAAGTATTGACCTTCGGATCCGCAACATCCAAATCTGTACAGATCATCTCCAGGGAGTGGCAGAAGATCACCACAGAAATCAACATGACATTCGAACGAGGAGCTACAGTATTCGACGCAATCGGGAGTTACAGCGGTGAACCAAAGAAGGTAATTCTTGTCGTTGTGTCGGAGAGACAATACAACCACCTGATCGATACGATCAAGTCCATTGATCCGACAGCGTTTATTATTACTACGGATGCGGCAGATATGCATGGGGAAGGGTTTACCTACGGAGCCCGGATATGATTTTGAAAACAGGCAACTCTGCTATATAATGAATAAGACCTTTGACGGAGGTGCGCGATGATTGAATGTACACACGTATATAAAAAGTATAAGAACGGCGTAAATGCGCTGTATGACATAAATGTAAAGATCGACCAGGGAGAGTTCGTCTATATCATCGGACCTACAGGTTCCGGGAAAAGTACGTTTATCAAACTGCTTGACGGCGAAGAAATCCCTACGAAGGGAACCGTTAAAGTCGTTGGTATTGATGTCGGCAAACTGAGACATTCCAAAGTGCCGGTATACCGCAGAAATATCGGGGTTGTCTTCCAGGATTTCCGTTTACTGCCTTCAAAGACAGTATTTGAGAATATTTCCTATGCGCTGGAAGTTATCAATATGGATAAGGATCTGATCCGGCGCCGTGTAAGAGCCGTAATGAATCTTGTCGGGCTGGAAGACAGGGGGAGTTCCTTCCCCGGACAGTTATCCGGCGGACAACAGCAGAGAGTTGCGATTGCCAGAGCGATTGCGAATCGTCCCAAGGTACTGATCGCGGACGAGCCGACCGGTAACCTTGACCCGGGCATGTCTGATGAAATCATGAGTCTGCTGGAGAAGATCAACGAAGCTTACGGCACAACGATCCTGATGGTTACACATGATATGGCCATCGTAAACAAGCATACAAAGCGTACGATCGTCCTGGAACACGGACATATCGTCGCAGATCTGGAAAGCGGAGGTTATGTACGTCATGATCGGTAGATTATTCCGTCCCATAAAAGAAGGATTCCGGGGTGTGGTCCGGCATGGGTCCATGTCTTTTTCCAGTGCTTCCGCAGTAACGATCACATTGGTCATCATCAGTTTATTCCTGATCTTTACAACGAATGTCAGCCGTTTTACCCAGGGATTGGAACAGGTAGTACAGATTTCTGTTCTGGTGGATTATGACTATGAGGCAGCGGAAGAAGAAGACCGTATCAGTCTGGAAATCGGTAATATTGAAGGAGTTTCGGAAGTAAACTTCTCCAGTAAGGAAGATGAATTCCAGTATTATATTGACAGTTTCAAGGATGAAAAGACCAAGGAAGCGTTTGAACCGTTCCGTGAGTCAAATCCCATGCATGACGCATTCTACGTAGAAGTAAAAAACGGCAGCGCTCTGGAAGAGATTGCCTCAAAAATTGAAACAGTTGAAGGTGTATACCGGGTCAATTTCGGCGGTTCCAGTGCCGTGAAGATGATTTCCGCATTGCGTACGATCCGCTGGGCAGGCGGACTGCTGGCTCTGGCTTTATCGATTCTGGCAGTATCTCTGATCCAGAATACGATCAAGTTAACGATTCAGGCACGTGCGGATGAAATTGCGATCATGCGCAGTGTCGGCGCGAAGAATGGTTTTATCCGTTCCCCGTTCCTTGTGGAAGGAATCCTGATTGGTATTCTCGGTTCCGTGATTCCGGTTGCGGTCATCTACTTTGGCTATAAATATCTGTATGAAATGACCGGCGGTTATGTGATCTCCAACATGTTTGAACTGATTCCTCCGATTCCGTATGTTTACTATGTTGCGGGTGTGATTCTCCTGATCGGTATTATTGTCGGTTTCCTGGGAAGTTTCTTCTCCGTATCCAGATATCTGAGGTGGAAGAGATAATGAAGAAATTACTCTCGGTAATTACTGTGCTTTTTCTGGCTGTCGGTATGATCATGCCGGTTACAGCAGAAGATGACTTCAGTGATACCACATACTGGACAAATCTGTGCACCGGTGCCGGCGGTGTATCTTTGACGATTGCCCAGAAGAAATCCTGCGCAGCCTTCATGAACTACATGAAGTCACAAAGTAAGGATCTGGAGAAAGCGCTGGAAGACATTGACAACAAGATGCAGGATGCGGCTGCGGAACTGGCGCGTCTTGGACGGGAAGTACAGAACTACCAGGCTCAGGTCTATCAGCTGAATCAGACAATTGCGATGTATAACGGACAGATCGCAGTCAAGGAACAGGAAATTGAAAGACTTGAGGGAGAGATTGCGGACAGTGAAGCACAGATCAATGCGGCTGAAGAGAAGATCAAGGAACGTATGGTCATGGCGCAGGAAACCATGCGTCTGAATCCCTATCTGGATATTCTGATGGGAGCCAGAAGTTTCAATGATTTTATCCGTATCACCAACGGACTAAGTGATATCACTGCCTATGATGAAAAGACCATGCAGGATCTTCAGGTCCTGATTGAAAAACTGAATAACGATAAGATCCAGGTAGAGAAAGAAAAAGAAGATATCGAAGCACTCAAGGTGGAAGTTGTTGCCAAGCAGGCGGAAGTACTGGCATTGTTGTATCAGGTACAGCTGCTGGAAGAAGAACAGTACAGGCAATACGCGGAATTACAGGCACAGGGCAACAAGATTGCGTCTAATATCGATGCGATCAAGGCTACCATGGACAGTATCCAGGAGAAACTGAACGAAGTCGTGGCGGCAGGTGGATGGACATATCCGGTAGCCGGAGGTCATATCAATCCGAACGCAGGGACCTGGCATTACTATTCCGGAGCGTTACATCTCGGTGCTGACTTTGTCGGCAGTAAGGGTACCCCTGTCGTAGCCGCAGGTAATGGTGTTATCCTGCACAGTACAGACGGCTGTGATGACGGTTATATCGGCAACGGCTGTACGTACGGCGGTGCCTGGGGCGGCGGGAATCAGGTATTTGCGTTGTTTAAGATCAGCGGCGGCCTGTACGGTATGTCCTACAGTCACTTGTTAAAAGGTACGACGATTGCGGCAGGTACCGTGGTTAAATCCGGGGATATCATTGCGTCTCTGGGAACCTCCGGTAATAGTTCGGGACCGCACTGTCATATCGAAATCTATTATCTCGGAAGCGCGGACAACTTCGCTTATTATGCGTCACACTGGAACGGTGATCTCGCGTTTAACGCCGGTTGGGGTGTGACCGGATACAATCTGCGTTGTGAAGCAGGAAACAGCGCACCTTGCAGAGTCAGACCGGAATCGGTCTACGGAGGCTGATATGGAAAAAGGATATCGCAGCAAACTGATTACGATCATTATTTTAACGTTACTGATTTTTCTGGGACTGATCTATCTGAAGTTCTTTGCGAAGCCGTCCCCAAAACCGGCAAAGCCAACATCAAGTCCTGCGGCAGAGACAACAACACCAACGCCGGATGAAACAGAAGAACCGACGCCGGAAATTATACCAACACCGGAACCTACGCCGGAGATCGTAGTTGATCTGGACTCCAATGACAGTATCAACAAGTTTGTGAATAAGAATTACACGATAGATTCAGGCTATGTACCGTCGGATCTGCGGAAAGTGAATGTACGCTGTAACTCTGACCAGATGCTTCGTGCCGAAGCTGCAGATGCCCTGGAAAAGATGATGGGAGCGGCTCTGGATCAGGGACTCACCCTGAAACTGCTCAGCGGTTATCGTTCCTATAAAGAACAGGTATCTCTGTACAACACCTATCTGAACCGTTACGGGAAAGCCAAGACAGCGACCATGGACGCCTATCCCGGAGGAAGTGAACACCAGCTTGGACTGGCGGTAGATCTGGGCAACGTGAGCGGAAAATGTGAACTGATCACCTGCTTTGTGGAATATCCGACTTATACATGGCTGCACGAACATGCGCATGAATACGGATATATTGAACGTTATCCGCAGGGAAAGGAAAACATTACCGGAATCATGTTCTCACCTTGGCATTTCCGCTCTGTCGGCATAGAGGAAGCGAAGAGAATTCATGACAGCGGATTAACGATGGAAGAATTTTACGGACGTACACAATAAGATGAAAAAAGATCAGCGGGAAGTTCAACGCTGGTCTTTTCTTTTCCTGTTGATAAACAAGATTTGTGACAAAACCACAGTATCTGTATAACGATACATGGAGAAATTGAAAAAAGTTGATCACTAATCATAGTTTTTCTTACAAGAATACGGTAAAATTTTTCATATGTCATCAAACATAACGGAAGAAAACAAGAGTAAATATTTCGGAGACGCAGAGTTCTACAGCAGAAGTGCCCGCCTGGCGATTCCGTCCATGTTGCAGCAGCTGCTGAGCAGTGCCATGGGTATTGTCGATACCATGTTTGTGTCATGGATCGGCAAGGTATCCGCAGTAGGTGTCGGCAGTCAGCTGGAAGCGCTGGCAATCGGTGTCTGTTTCGGTGTCATGGAAGGTGTAGGAATCTTCTCTGCGCAGTTCTTCGGTGCCAAGGACTTCCATAATATGCGGAAATCTTTCGGACTGGCTCTGCTTCTGTGCTTTATGATTACCGGTACCTGGTTCCTGAGTGTATCCTTCTTCGGTCCTCAGATCATGCATTTCTATGTCAAGGATCCGCAGGTAATTGCGGATGGTCTGATCTATCTGAAGATCGTGCGTTTCTCGTATGTGCCGATGGCTCTGGCCCTGGTATTCAACCATATGTTCCGGTGTATTCACCGTACTGCCATCCCGATGTGGATCGGTATCGGAAGTATGTCCTGTAACTGTTTCTTCAACTATGTGCTGATCTTCGGCAAACTTGGTTTCCCGGAGATGGGTGTTGCCGGTGCAGCTATGGGTACGTTGATTGCCCAGCTGGTATCTCTTACTTCCTATATAATCGTTTCCATCTATCTGAAGGTACCGTTTATCGGACCTCTGAAGGAAATCTTCACGATGAATTATCACTTTGTGAAACCGATCATGGGCAGAACGATTCCGACAATTATCAATGAGACATTCTTCAGTTTCGGTTCTTCCATGTTTATCAAGGCTTATGCGTTGTTAGGCACCCAGGTTACGGATGCCTACTATGTAGGAAATACCATCACCCGGATGTTCTTCAGCGTATGTAACGGTCTTGGCGTAGCGACTTCGATGATGCTTGGCGCGGAACTCGGGGCCGGCAGAAGGGATGACGCGATCCGCATGAGTCGGTACTTCCTTACCATGTCCCTGATCCTTGCCTTAGGCTTTACGGGAGTTATCGTAGCCTGTGCAAGACCTCTGGTGAATCTCTTTGGTATGAGTGATCCTGAAGTATATAAGATGGCGATCGGTGTTGTCAGGGTATCTGCTTTACGTATTGCGCTGCGTCTGGTGATCGTGGTTGTCTTCTCATCCCTGCGGTCCGGCGGAGACGCAAGATACCTGATGTTCCTGGATTCCGGAATGATGTGGATGGTCGGCATTCCGCTGGCATATCTCTGCGTCACGGTATTCGGTCTGACGAACTTTGTGGTCGTCTTCCTGATCGTACAGATGGAACAGTTAGTCCGTGCCTTGTTGGGAATTCGCAGATTATTGTCAAACAAATGGGCAATTAATTTAACAAAATTAGTGAACTAACAGAAATATTTTGATATAGAATATAGGTATATTTGAGTTTAGGAGAAAGTTATGGATTGGAAAGATTTAAGTGGTTTTGATGAAAAGTATGCCAAGGTCAGAATTCGTGAGCATAAGACCTTCGGCGGAAAGGTGGTGGAGGTACTCTACGGAGCCAAAGATGAAAACGGTAATCCGGTAATGGCCAGAGAAGGTGCGGATGACGGACACGGTCGTTGGTTCGGTATTGACATTAACGGTGACCACCGTATGTTTTCGTTACAGAAACCCGCTTCTGAAGGAGGCGAGATCGAGTACGCTACTGAGAGTGGTGATCATGCCCTGGAAGATATGGAAAACACAATCATAAGAAAACAGGAGATCTGCCGCGAATTGCTCGGTATCCTTAACAGTAATGAAAGTGATTCCATGCAGGAAAGAATCAGTGCCCTGGAAGAAGAATGGAACGGTCTGAAAGACTGGAATACACCGAAAGAAGAAAACTTCGCCAGGCGTTATGCGCAGCTGATGGATGAGTTCGCTCATCACCAGAATGTCATCAAGCAGAATGTTCTGGATAAGCAGGCAATCGTGGAAAAGGCAAAAGAACTTGCGGAATCCACCAGCTGGAAAACAGCTCAGCAGGGGTTTGAAAACCTGTTGAAGGAACTGAAGAATATCGGTTCTGCAGGAAGTCTGGATGATGAGATCTACCAGCAGTTCAAGGAAGCCAGAAGCGCATTCAACAAGAAGCGTTCGGAATACTTCAGCCAGCTGGATGAGATCCGTGCTGCCAGCAAGGTCAAGAAAGAAGAACTGATCGGACAGGCAAAAGAAGTTCTCGAAAACAAGAACTTCAAGGCTGCGACAGATAAGATGAACGCGCTGATGGAAGAGTGGAAGAAAGCGGGCAGTTCCGGACGTGACTTCGACGATATCCTGTGGGAACAGTTCAACGGTATCCGCAAGGAATTCTTCGATAAGAGAAAAGCATTCTACAACGAGATGCGCGAAGCTCAGAAGAAGAGTTCTGAGATCAAGAACAGCCTGATCGATGAAGTAAAGAAGATTGTCGAAAACGCAGACTTCTCCAAGGATATCACGGAGAGAATGAAAGAAATCGACAAGGAATGGAAAGCAGCCGGATTCTCCGGAAAAGAGATCAACGATGCGCTGTGGGAAACCTTCAAGGAAGTCAAGAACCAGTTCTGGGATGCGAAGCACGCAAACAGCCAGGATCGTTTCCGCGAAATCATCAGCCGTAAGGAAGATACACTGAAGAAGATCCGTACAGAAATCGATGACCTTCAGGTAAAGGAATACGAGACAGAAGACTATGACCGTATTCATTCCATTCAGAAACGGATCGAAGAGAAGAAAGTTACCGCAGAATCCATAGAAAACGATATTAAAGAATTAAACGAAAAACTGGACAAGCAGTAAACATTACAACCGTGTCATTACGACACGGTTTTCCTTTCCTTTGAATGAAAACAATTACAGAATATTAGTGTTTTCTTTCTGTAAACACATTGTATAATGGGCTTTGACACTTGTTCAGGGGATAAGAGTATGAATAACAAATCACAGACTATAGATATGATCAACGGGCCGCTGATCAGGAATATGTTCATCTTCGCGATACCGCTGATGTTATCGTCGTTAATGCAGATGTTGTTTAATTCTGCGGATACCATCATCGTCGGTAAGTTTGCCGGTCAGGAAGCTCTGGCTGCTGTCGGTGCCACCGGTTCGATCATATTCTTTCTGACTGCGACATTTATGGGCATGAGTATGGGTGCGAATGTGACGATTGCCCGGATGATCGGGAGAGGACAGCTGGACAAGATCAGAGCTGCCGTACATACTTCGTATTTCCTGGCAATCGCCGGTGGTACGATCATGATCATCCTGGGTCTCTTATTCTCTCCGTTTATGCTCAGACTGGTGGAAACTCCGGCGAATATTATCGATCGTTCTCTGCTGTATATGCGGATATTCTTCTCCGGTTCAATATTCAATATGATTTATAACTTCGGCTCTGCTGTCCTGAGAAGCCAAGGCGACACCAAAAGACCGACGTTGTTTCTGGCACTGAGCGGGGTGATCAACGTCTTGTTAAACCTGTTCTTCGTTGTTGTGCTGAAGATCAGTGTGGCAGGGGTAGCCATTGCGACAGTGATCTCGCAGTTTGTTGCCTGCTCGCTGGTAACGAGATCTCTGATGCTTGAAACAGGTCCTACACATCTTGATTTGAAAGAAATACGCATGGATCCCCAGATGGCAAAGGATATCATCTCCATCGGGCTTCCTGCGGGACTGCAGGGGATGATGTTCTCTCTCTCCAACGTGGTGATTCAGTCCGGCGTCAATTCCTTCGGTTCTACCGTGGTGGCGGGCAACAGCGCTGCCGCAAATATTGAAAACTATGTCTATATCGGAACCGGCGCGTTTACTTCCGCGTGTATGACGTTTACCGGGCAGAATGCCGGCGCGGGAAGGCTGGACAACATCCGGAAGATCATGTTTACGACGTTGTGGCTGACGGTACTCTCCGGAATGGTTATCGGGTTTATCGGCTGGTATAAAGGAGAGTTCTTCCTGTCCCTGTTTACGAACAGTCATGAAGTTATTGATGCCGGTATGTACCGGTTACAACTGGTATGTTTGTTCCTGTTCCTGAACGGGTTACTGGATGTATTTGTGGCATCCATGCGTGGTATGGGGTACTCCTCCTTTCCCACAGTGATGACTTTGGCAGGAATCTGCGGTCTGCGTCTGATCTATCTCTGGACATATTTCCCGGCGCATAAGACATTATCGGCATTATACTTCTGTTTCCCGCTGAGCTGGACGGTAACCTCCATCCTTCAGGCAGGTCTCTGGATCATCCTGTTCCGGAAATATCAGAGATCATTGGATAAAGAGATACAGGCAGGATAAATACAATACCTCACAAATATAAAACAGAATGAAAATATCATTCTGTTTTTTAAATTTCATAAAATCCATATTGACAAGATGAAAACGGTATCATAAGATAAAATCGTAAATTGTAAACGTTTCCGATAACGTTTACAAAAAGTGTTCTGGGAAGGTGTTATATGATAACGATTAAAGACATTGCACGCCTTTCTGGCTACAGCATTGGAACGGTATCCCGTGTGATCAATCATCATCACGATGTCAGCACTGCTGCCAGAGAAAAGATTGAACAGGTGATTGCGGAAAACAATTTTCAGCCGAACACAAATGCGAAGATGTTAAAGCAGGCAGTTTCCTCCAATATCTCGGTATTGGTCAAGGGAACGTCAAACCTGTTCCTGGAAACGATTCTGGAGGAGATCCAGCATCTGCTTAGAGAATCTGATCACGGAATCGACGTCATGTTTCTGGATGAAACAGCGAATGAAGTAGAAACCGCGATACAGATCTGTAATACGCATAAACCTCTGGGAATTATCTTCCTGGGAGGCAACCTGAATTATTTCCGGGAAAGTTTTGGCGGAATTGATATTCCCTGCGTACTGATCGCAGATACTGCTTCACAGCTGGGATATGAAAATCTCTCCAGTTTTGCGACTAACGATATTGATGGTTCCAGAGAAGCTGTACGTTATCTCTGCCGTCAGGGGCATACCAGGATCGGTATCGTCGGAGGCAGTTCGGATAACGAGAGAGGATATATCGGGAGCCGGAGGATTCAAGGTGCCGTATCTGTACTGAAAGAAAACAATCTGGTATTCGATCTGGAGAAACAGTATGAACCGAGTCTGTTCTCTGTACAGGATGGTTACCGGGCGATGACAAATCTGATCCGGAAATCTCCGGAGATCACCGGTGTATTCGCAATCTCGGATATGGTGGCGATCGGAGCAATCCGGGCTGTACATGATATGGGTCTGCGGGTACCGGAGGACATCTCTGTCATCGGTTATGACGGTATTGAGTACACAAAGTATTACGTACCGCGTTTAACGACAATCGAACAAAACACCATGCAGCTGGCGCAGAAGAGTGTGGATGATCTTCTGCTGAGAATCAATTATCCACGAACAGCAGTACACGAAGAATTACCGTTTAGTGTCATTTATGGGGAAAGCGTAGCGGAACCGCGTAAATAAGGGAGGAACTTATGGCAACGATCAGTTTAAGGCATATTCAGAAGATTTATCCACAATCGGCGGAAGACAAGAAAAAGAATACGCACAGAACGAACAATCTGAAGATCACGGATGAAGGTGTAGTCGCAGTCGATGATTTCAATCTGGAAATCGCAGACAGAGAGTTTATCGTCTTCGTCGGACCTTCCGGCTGTGGTAAATCCACAACTCTGCGAATGGTTGCAGGTCTGGAAGAGATCACCCGCGGGGAGTTGTATATTGACGGAAAACTCATGAACGATATAGAACCGAAAGACAGAGATATCGCGATGGTCTTCCAGAACTACGCGTTATATCCGCATATGTCTGTACGTCAGAACCTGCAGTTCCCTCTGGAACTGAGAAAAGTGCCGAAGGATGAAATGGACCGCAGAGTCAATGAAGCTGCAGAGATCCTCAGTATTACAGAATATCTGGAACGTAAGCCGAAGGCATTATCCGGCGGTCAGAGACAGCGTGTTGCCATTGGTAGAGCGATCGTCCGTGATCCGAAAGTATTACTGATGGATGAACCGTTATCCAACCTTGACGCGAAATTACGTAACCAGATGCGTGCTGAGATCATCAAGCTCCGTCAGAAGATCAACTCTACGTTTATCTATGTCACGCATGACCAGACCGAAGCAATGACTCTGGGTGACCGTATTGTCATCATGAAAGACGGTGAAATCCAGCAGATCGGTACGCCGCAGGAAGTCTTCGATGAACCGAAGAACCTGTTTGTCGCAGGATTCATCGGTATGCCTCAGATGAACTTCTATAACGGCAGACTGGTGAAGAATAAGGCAGGTAAATATGCCGTACAGGTAGAAAACGCAGAGATCGAACTGTCCGAAGAAAAGCAGAAGAACCTGAAGGACAGAAATACAGAACCGCAGGAGATCACAGTTGGTGTAAGACCGGAACATATCTCACTGCATGAAAAAGAAGGCGCAATGATTGAAGGAACCGTTGATGTTAGTGAAATGATGGGTTCTTCCGTACATCTTCACATCAATGCCTGTGGCAAGGATGGAATCATCATCGTACCTACACTGGAACTGAAGAATAAGTCCTATGGTATAGGATCCAAAGTCAGATTTACCTTCGGAGATAATGTCATTCATATGTTTGATACCGAAGGAATGAATCTGGAGTATAAATAAGGCGTCATCGTAGTTTTAAACTTACGATACATATATAGGAGGAAAAGAGAGATGAACGCAAAGAAATTATTAGCAGGTATGCTTAGTATTGCGCTGCTTGCTGGTTGTTCCGGAGGTGGATCAACCGCACCCAGTGCTACACCGTCCGGTGACAACAAAGAAACGATTACAGTCACTGTATGGAGCCCGCAGGAAGACCAGTCTGAAGAAAAAGGTAACTGGTTAGGAAAAGAACTGGATGCCTTCAAAGCAGCACATCCGGAATGGAACCTTGAATTCAAGCTTGGTACATGTGGTGAAGGTGATGCTGGCACCATGGTTACACAGGACCCGGAAGCAGCAGCGGATGTTTATCTGTTTGCAAATGACCAGATTCCCACATTGTTAAATGCAGGTGCTCTGGCAGAACTTGGCGGAAGCACACTGGATGATATTAAAGCTCGTAATGATGCTGGTATCGTCAACTATCTGACATATGAAGGTGGTGTCTATGGTGTTCCGTTCACCACAAATACATGGTTCATGTTTTATGACAAGAGAGTCTTCTCTGAAGAAGATGTCAAGAGCCTCGATACAATGCTCGAAAAGGGTAAGGTAGCATTCCCTCTGAACAATGGATGGTATATCGCCTCCTTCTTCCTGGCAAACGGATGTAAGATGTTCGGTGATGACGGAACGGATGGTTCTGCAGGTATTCAGTTTGGCGGAGAAGCAGGTGCACAGGTTGTGAATTATCTAGTTGACCTGGTTGCTAACCCGAATTTCATCAATGATGAAAATGGTGTAGGTATTGGTGGTCTTGGTTCTGGTACAGTCAATGCAATCTTCTCCGGTTCCTGGGATTACGGAAATGTTGTTGATGCTCTTGGCAAAGAGAATGTCGGTGTAGCAGTTCCTCCGACAGCGAATATCAATGGTTCTCCGAAACAGCTCCTTGCATTCGCAGGTGTTAAGGGTATCGGTGTCAATGCACATTCTGCACATCCGGAAGTTGCTGTAGCACTTGCTTCCTTCCTCGGCAGCACACAGGCTCAGTAGGATCACTTTGATCTCAGAGATACAGTTCCTACAGATAAGACTATCAAGGTTGAAGGAAACGCAATGATCGATGCGCAGAATAATACTGTTGCTTATGCATCCTTCTTGCAGCCGTTTGTCCCGGAAATGGGTCAGTATTGGACACCTGCAGCTGACTTAGGTAAGAACATTGTTGACGGTGCTGTTACTCATGACAATGCCGAAGAAATGATCGAAGCTGCGGTTGAACTCTTCAATAGCTCTGCTGTTCAGTAAATAGATATTATTCTGATACGAAGGAAGCGATGTTTCCATCGCCTCCTTCGTTTTCCCAGAAAGGAGATTATATGGCTCAAACAAAGAATGAAATTACATTAAAAGACGCAGTTGTAAAAGGTGATGTTTGGACAAAATTATCCATGATCTTCATGGGTGCAGGATTGTTTGGCCATAAACAGAAAGCAAAAGGACTGCTTGTATTCCTGATTGAGATTGCGTATATCCTCTTTATGATCAATGTAGGCTTTGTCAACCTGGCAAAACTGCCGGGGCTTGGTGAAGCGGAACAGGCGAAAGTGTGGAATGAAGCAAAAGGAATCTTTGAGTATACCAAAGGAGATAACTCACTTCTGATTCTGTTGTTTGGTATTGTGACAATCTTTGTGACAGCGGCGATTATTCTTTTGTGGGTCTTACAGATGAAGAAGTCCTACAAGAATCAGACCAACATCGAAAAGGGAGTTCACGTACCGACACTCAAGGAAGATCTTGTGTCTTTGATCAATGGTAATTTACATATTACGTTGATGACACTTCCGTGCCTGGGAATTCTGATCTTCAACATCATTCCTCTGGTGTACATGATCTGTATGGCGTTCACCAGTTATTCCAAGGAAGATAGTCATCTGACTTTGTTTGACTGGAATGGTCTTACCCAATTCAAACGTGTACTGAACATGAATGGTTCCATGGGACGTCAGTTCTGGAGAGTACTTGCCTGGACTATTGTATGGGCGATATTTGCGACCTTCCTGAACTATATTCTCGGTATGATCCTGGCTTTGATCATCAACCGGAAAGATACTAAAGGAAAAGGTTTCTGGAGATTCTGCTTTATTCTCAGTATTGCAGTTCCGCAATTCGTTTCCTTGCTGATTATGAGAACCATGTTACAGCCTCAAGGTGCAATTAACGTTATGCTGCAAAACGCTGGATTGATTTCCTCTCCGTTACCGTTCTGGACAAATGCTACCTGGGCTAGAGTTACAGTCATTGCTATTAACCTGTGGGTAGGTATCCCATATACCTTGCTGCAGATTACCGGTATTCTTCAGAACATTCCGGGAGAATTGTACGAAGCAGCTAAGATGGATGGTGCCGGACCGGTGAAGATCTTCTTCAAGATTACATTACCGTATATGCTGTTTGTTACTACTCCGTATCTGATTGCTTCATTTGTCGGTAACATCAATAACTTCAATGTCATTTACCTCTTATCCGGAGGCGGACCTACAAATGTCGGCGACACAGCAGGTCAAACCGATTTGCTTGTTACCTGGCTGTATAAGCTGACTGTAGACCAGCAATACTACAACATCGGTGCTGTAATCGGTATTCTGACATTCGTTGTGTTAACTATTGTCACGCTGATTACTTACCGGAACAGTAGTTCCTATAAGAATGAGGAGGCGTTCATGTAATATGAGTACCGTAAAAGTTACAGGAAAAAAGAATAAGAGAAGCGGAAGAAGAGTTTTCGTAAATGTACTTGTACATATATTCCTGGCTGTTCTTTCAGTAGTTTGGGTACTTCCGATTTTCTGGATCATCTTGACAAGCTTCCGTAAGGAACCAGGTTCTTATGTCAGTACATTCTTCCCTAAAGGGTATACATTGAATAACTACATTAAGTTATTTACAGACAGAAATATTCTGAACTTCCCCAAGATGTTCACGAATACATTGATTATCGCAATCTTTACTTGTCTGATTTCTACATTCTTTGTGATGAGCGTAGGTTATTCCTTATCAAGAATGCGTTTCAAATTTCGTAAGCCTTATATGAATATGGCGATGATTCTGGGTTTATTCCCCGGCTTCATGGCAATGATCGCACAGTATTATTTGTTGAAGGCTATGGGACTTACCGAAGGTGGATTGATTCGTCTCGCATTAATTATTGCGTATACTGCATCAACTGGTCTTGGGTTCCAGATCGTAAAGGGATTCTTTGATACGATACCGCGGTCAATTGATGAGGCTGCTGTCATTGATGGTGCTTCACAGTGGACAGTCTTCACAAGGATAACTCTGCCTCTGTCTAAACCGATCTTGATTTATACCTTGTTAACAAGTTTTATGGCTCCGTGGGTAGACTTTATCTTCGCAAAGGTAATCTGCCGTGCGACCGCTAGTCAATATACTGTAGCTATCGGTCTTTGGAATATGCTTCAGAAAGAGTATGTTACACAATGGTATACATGTTTCGCGGCTGGTGCTGTAGTTGTCTCAATTCCTATTTCAATCTTGTTCTTACTCACACAGAAGTATTATGTTGACGGAATGAGCGGAGCCGTTAAGGGATAACTATGAAAAAGATCTGGCAGATTGTGTTAACACTGATCACAATACTGCTGGTCTGGTTTGTATTGACTACACAAACAGCAGGTCCTAAGGGATCTGCTGTTGTCATGTCACAGGCGAACGCAGGCTTGCAGGAACAGAGAATTGATGATCAGTATCGTTCAACCTATGAAATATTCGTATATTCTTTCTATGATACCGACAATGACGGAATCGGTGATCTGAAGGGTGTAGACCAGAAACTGGATTACATCAAGGATCTTGGTTTTAACCAGATCTGGCTGATGCCTGTTTCTCCGTCGCCCACATATCATAAGTATGATGTAACGGATTATATGGAGATTGATCCGGAATATGGTACGATGCAGGATTTTGATCAGCTGCTGAAGGATTGCCATGAACGTGGAATTAACGTCATCATTGATCTTGTGTTGAATCATACTTCTTCCCGACATCCCTGGTTTCTGGAAGCTTGTGATTATCTGCGCAGTCTTCCTGCAGGGAGTATGCCTGATCCGGCAGTATGCCCGTATGTGCAGTATTACCGTTTTGACCGTGAACGGCAGAATGGTTATACTCCGTTATCCGGAACAGACTGGTATTACGAAGCCCGGTTCTGGGACCAGATGCCGGATCTGAATCTGGATGAACCCATGGTACGGGAAGAAATCGCAAAGATCATCGCATTCTGGTTTGACCGTGGTGTAGATGGTTTCCGTCTTGATGCGGTAACTTCTTACTATACCGGGAATGATGAGAAGAATATTCAATTCCTTTCCTGGCTGAATGATACCGTAGATACCTGTGCACCCGGCAAATATATTGTCTGTGAAGGCTGGGACGCTCAGGGAAAATATGCGCAGTATTATGCCAGTGGCGTAGACTCCATGTTTGACTTCGCGTTTGCGGGGCCGGACGGAGTGATTGCCAGTACGCTGAAAGGCAAATATACAGCACGTGATTTCGGCAATGCCCTGGAGAAAGAATGGCAGTTATACGAGAACTATGATCCGGACGCAGTCAACGCGCCGTTCTATACCAATCATGATATGGCAAGAGGAGCGGGATACTATGCCGGAGATGACGGCAGTAAGACAAAACTCGCGCTGGCAATGAATATGTTAACCAGCGGAAATGCCTTCCTCTACTACGGGGAAGAACTGGGAATGAAGGGTTCCGGGAAAGATGAAAACAAGCGGGCGCCCATGTACTGGAGTGATTCCGATACCGGTGGTATGACACAGGGACCGAAAGACATGGATTCCTTCGAGATGAAGTTCCCTTCCCTGGAAGACCAGGAAGAAGATCCATATTCGATTTATAACTACGTAAAAGAGATCCTCCGGATACGGAATGCCTTACCGGTAATTGCCCGGGGAAGAACCTGGGTCCATCAGGATCTGACAACAGATCATGTATGTATGATCATGAAAGAAGATGGTGAACACGCACCTGCCGCAATACTGATGAATCTATCCGATACGGAAGAAACCGTAGATTTAAGCAGTACGGAGTTCCATCATCTGTTAGGTATCCTGATCGTCAATGATCAGGGAGTCACATTTAAAAACGATGCGCTGGTATTGCCTCCGTATGCGGTGGCGGTACTGGGAGAATAAGAGGTAACTTCTATGCCGGAATGGTTAAAAGACGCGGTATTCTATGAGATTTATCCGCAATCTTTCTATGATACAAACGGAGACGGAATCGGAGATCTGCAGGGTATCATACAAAAATTAGACTATATCAAAGACCTTGGCTGTAATGCGCTGTGGATCAATCCCTGCTTTGATTCTCCGTTCATGGACGCGGGATACGACGTACGGGATTACAAGAAAGTAGCACCCCGTTACGGTACCAACGAAGATCTTATTCAGTTATTCACGGAAGCGCATCAGAAAGGAATCCATGTTCTTCTGGACCTGGTGCCGGGACACACTTCGGATACACATCCATGGTTCAGGGAATCCTGCAAGGCAGAACTGAACGAATACTCCGGAAGATATATCTGGACATCGCATGTTTTTGAAGGGATTGAAGGACGTCCGTATATTGCCGGAATGGCAGACAGAAACGGATGTTACATGTTGAATTTCTTTGCCAGTCAGCCGGCATTGAACTACGGATGGCTGAACCGCACACGCCCGTGGATGTCATCCGTGGATTCTCCGGAAGCTTTAGCCACAAGAGATGCCATGCTGGATATCATGCGTTTCTGGCTGGATCAAGGCTGCGATGGTTTCCGTGTAGACATGGCAGATTCTCTGGTTAAGAACGATGATGAGAGAAAGTCCGCGACATCCCGGATCTGGCAGGAAGCCCGCAAGATGCTGGATAAAGAGTATCCGGAAGCAGTATTCGTCAGTGAATGGTCCAATCCGGAACTGGCTGTAGCACAGGCCGGTTTCCATATGGACTTCCTCCTGGATCATGCCGGACATGGCTATAATTCCCTGTTCCGTGATTATGAAACAGAAACAGAAGATCACAGTTATTTCAAGGGTAACGGAGATATTCAGCGCTTTCTGGGCGAATACCTGTACCAGTACAATAAGACAAAAGAGAAAGGTTATATCAGTCTGATTACGGGTAACCATGATACTCCCCGGATTGCCAGAACTCTGACAGAAAGACAGCTGAAACTTGGCTATGCGCTGATCCTGACGATGCCCGGAGTACCGTTTATCTATTACGGAGATGAGATTGGTATGCGTTACCTGGATATCCCCACAAAGGAAGGCGGATACGCAAGAACCGGAAGCCGTACACCGATGCAGTGGGATAACACAAAGAGTATGGGTTTCTCTGAGGCAGATGCGGAACAATTATACCTACCGCAGGATCTCTCGGATGACGCGCCTACCGTGCAGAAACAAGCCCATACTCCGGAATCCCTTTACCAGGTGACCAGGCAGATGACAGCACTGAGGCACAGATACACAGATCTTCAGGCAGACGGCAGTTTTGAAGTACTCCATGCGGAAAGCGGGCAGGATCCCTTTGTCTACAGAAGGGGCAGTCTGATTCTGGCAGTAAATCCATCCTGTGAGACTGTCAAATACACCAATGAAGTACTGCGAAATAAACAGATCCTCTACCGGATCGGAGATGTATCCCTGCAGGAAGATACCGTGACTGCAGGACCGGAATCCTTTGCGGTTTTCGGCTGATCCGAAAACAAATCTGTAAGAATATCCCCGATACAGGTTAAAATATCTGCGTACGGGGATTTTATTATGAGTAAGATTATATTTTTGGATGTGGACGGAACCCTGGTGGATTATGAAGGAAAGATCCCGGAATCTGCCGTAACAGCGATCCGTCTGGCAAGAAACGCAGGACACCGTGTATATATCTGTACCGGACGTTCGGAAGCGGAGGTATACCCGGAGATCTGGGATATCGGTCTGGATGGAATCATCGGAGGTAACGGCGCATATATCCGTGATCATGAAACAGTGGTCATGCACAGGCATATCAGCGCTGAACAATGCCGGAAGATCGTAGACTGGCTCCATCAGAAGAACCTTGAATTCTACCTGGAATCCAACAGTGGTTTATATGCCAGCGAGAATTTTGAGACAGCAGGAGCACCGGTGATCCAGGAGTATTCCAGACGAAAGGGAAACTCCGGAAATCTGACTGTACGCACGGCATTTCCGACAATGATCTTCGGTGCAGATCTGTACCGGGATGATGTAAACAAAATCAGTTTTATCCTGTCTTCTTATCAGGACTATGAAGACGCGAAACGTGACTTCCCGGAGATGAATACAGGCACCTGGGGAGGCGCCGGAGAAACGGCATTATTCGGAGATTTCGGGGTAAAGAATATCACAAAGAGAGAAGCAGTAGATGTACTGCTGGAGTATCTTCACAGAGACAGGGAAGATACCATTGCGTTTGGTGATGCCAAGGTGGATATACCGATGTTTGAGGCATGCGCGTACAGTGTAGCCATGGGCTCCGGCGGGGAAGAATGCAAGGCAGCCGCAGATTATATCGCCGATGATGTGGATAATGACGGCTTGTACAAAGCGTTCGTATATCTTGGCCTGACAGGGAAGTAAAACCGGCAATTTAATTAGTGATTCCGGTTGTATTAACGTAAGAATTAAAATTTCATTAATATATTCCTTTGTGGTTGAATCCCGTATTTTCATCATGTAAAATGTGTCTATTAAAAGGGGCAGTATCATGGAAGTAAAGTACAGAGATTATTTTTCTTTTGAATCCATCCGGGACAAAGAAGGCGAAATCATCTGCTATCATGTAACAATGATTGGTACGATCGAAGAACCTGTACGTGTTAATGAAGACCGTACGATCGCTTTCGGCAAGCTCACTCTGCACAACCTCGACCGTAAGATCGGTACTCTGCTGGAGATCACCGGCAGCCGTACATATTACCACGAAAACACCTATCTTGAAGGAGTAGTCAATATTATCCGTTTTGCGGCGCATAAGCATCATATTGAAGCCGTGGAAGAGTTCACGGAAGGAGATCGTGTACTTCTGGAAGGACGTGCCTATATCCGTGAATCCAAACATGAAGAAGTACGTCCGGAACTGACCGTAAGTATTACCGGCACCTTCCTGCTCGGAAAAAAACGGACAGTATACAGACGTCAGAATCTATTACCTCAGGAATAAAAAGAACTCAATTGTAAAAAATTGAGTTTTTTTGCGTCATTTTCTTTTCTTGTGGTGTTTCTATAGTGTAAGAGGAAAAAAACCTCTTAGGCTATAATGATAGTAAAGGGAATACCGGTAATGACCAGAACGATCAAGGAGCTGAAAATACAGAGAATACTGGACACATATGGTGACAGTCTTTTCCGCCTGGCTTGTTCATACCTGCACAATGAAGCAGACGCCCAGGAAGTGGTACAGGATACGATCATCCAGTTACTCCGGTATGAACCGGATCTTCCGGATAGTGATAAGGAGAAAGCCTGGCTGATGAAAACAGCAGCCAATCTCTCACGGAATAAACTCAGGTTTAACCGCAGACATGATACGGAAGAAATTGATGAACGTTTCGCTGCCATACAGAATGAAGATCTCTCCTACGTCTGGGATGCGGTAAAGCAATTACCGGTAAAGTACCGGGAAGTGGTCCACCTGTATTATCAGGAAGGATATACGACGGCAGAGATTGCAGGAATCCTGGACCGCAGAGAATCCACGATACGTTCCGATCTGTCCCGGGCAAGAGAGAAACTGAGACTCATACTGAAGGAGGTGTATGATTTTGAATAACTATCAGAAAGCGATGAAGGAAATACGCCTCAGTGATACGCAGAAAGAAGAAATCCTGCAGAATATCCTGGCAAAGGATATCCAGCCGGTAAAGAAGAGAAATGTCTGGCTTAAGCCTTCCCTGGCTCTGGTGATGGTCGTGATCCTGGCTGTACTGATCATGCCTAAAGGGATGGGGAAAGGAAGTACTGGCGGCGGGTTTGCCAGCAGTAATGCAGCACCGATGGCCGTCCCTGCTGAAGCAGCCCGGGATGTAGAAACGAAAGAATCACCCGAGTATGCGGCACAGGAGTCCTCTCCGGAAGCGCCTGTGAATGAGGAAATACACTTCACCACAGACATCACGACAAACGATTTCATGGGAGCGGCAAAAGAAGCGGAATACGCGGAAACAGAAGTTGACGGTATTGCGGTAATGGTCGATCCATCACACAAGACAGCCAGGTTTACGATTAATGAAACAGAGTATGAATTTACATACGATACCGATGACGACGAAGTATTTCAGGAAGAACTGCAGAAGTTCATAGAATCGATTAGAGGGAAAGAAAATGAATAAGAAATGGTTGGCGCTGTTATTAGGTATATGTCTTGTCGGCTGCGGCGGAAAGAGCGCAAGTAACAGTTATTACGAAAAACCGGCAGCTGTGGAGGACGCTTCATACGCTGCGGAAACTTCATACGCATCCGGGGCAGCTGCATACGAAAACAACTATCAATACACAAACGAAGCGAAGGAAGAAGAGAGCACCGATCCCTCTTCTCCGGTAATCACCACAGAGAAATTAGTCTATACCGGCAATCTGACGATTGAGACTCTGGACTATGCGGAAACCCTGAAAACTATCCGCGCACGTATCCAGGAACTCAAGGGAATCATTGAATACGAGTATGAGACAAACAATGACCGCAGCTGGTATCGTCCGGATTACGGTAAAGGCACCAGTTATATGGAGATGACAGTAAGAATACCGACAAATTCCTTCCAGGATTTCATGAACAACATGGAAGGCAGCGGTAAGGTAACCAACCGTTCCACCAACGTGGAAAACATCTCCCGTCAGTACGCGGACAACGAAGCTGTAATTACCGCCTTACGTAAGCAGGAAGAACGTCTGCTGGAAATGATGGACAAGGCAGAGACAATCGAAGACATGATCGCGATCGAAGCCAGGCTCACCGATGTACAGACAGAGTTAAACAGAAAACTCAGCTATAAGAGTTCCATGGATACGGATGTGGAATATTCCACCGTACACCTGTATATCAACGAAGTCGCAGAGTATACACCGGATCCGGAAATTCAGAGAAGAGGAACATTCATGTACAGGCTGGAGAAGAACCTGAAAGAAGCCTGGAGAGAATTCCAGGATTATCTGGAAGGCTTACTATTCGGTATTATCCACCTGATTCCGTTCCTGCTTGTATTTGTGCCAGTGATACTGTTACTGGTCTGGCTGTGGCGTAAATTGACGAAAGACAGAAATATACATCTGCCTTTCCGTAAAAAAAAGAATAATACGGAGGTGAAGAACCATGACACCGATACTGAATAAAGAAAACAGATCTGTACAGAAGGAAGGAAGAGAAATCTCACTTACACCAAAAGAATATGAGATCCTGGAATTTCTCACAGAGCACCCCAACCGGATCTTTCCGGCAGAAGAAATCTACCGGGAAGTCTGGGAACAAGAACCTTTCCAGATCAAGGGAATGATGGCAGTACATCTGCACAATCTCCGGGAAAAGATCGAGAACAATCCTGCAAGACCGGTATATCTCCGTTCTTTCCGCGGGAAAGGATATGTATTTGTAAAGTAAAAGATGTTTACATTCACGAAAAACACTGATAATATATTTCAGCGAGTAGAAACGTGAATTCTGCTCCTTGCCAGAGATGGCCGATAGACCAGAAGGAGGTGTACAAACGTGAAAAGATATGAAGTCATGTACATCATCAACGCGTCCGTAGAGGAAGAAAAGCGTACAGCCCTGATTGAAACTCTGTCCGGTATTATTACCAATGAAGGTGGCAACATCATCAAGACAGATGAATGGGGAATGCGTGATTTTGCGTACCGTATTGATGATATGTACAAAGGTTATTATGTAGTAACAACCTTTGAAGCTGACAACGACTGTGTTAAAGAGTATGACCGTTTGATGGGCATTAACCCGAATGTTGTTCGCTACATGATCATCCGCAGAGATGACGAAGCGGCACAGGGAGCCAAGAAGTGATCAATCGAGTTGTATTAGTCGGAAGACTGACAAGAGACGTTGAAGTGCGGAAGACCCAGTCCGGCTTGTCTGTCGCAACATTCACGGTTGCGTGTGACCGCCGTGGTTCCCGGGATGCGCAGGGTCAGTCACAGGCTGATTTCATCAGCTGTGTGGCATGGCGTCAGAGCGCGGATTTCCTTGGTGCATATGCCCGCAAAGGTGCATTGATCGCCGTAGACGGAAAAATCCAGACCAGAAACTACGATGACAGAGACGGTAAGAAAGTATATGTTACGGAAGTCGTGGCAGATACTGTGCAGCTGCTTGAATCACGCTCACAGTCACAGAACCGTCAGGATAATATCCCGGCATATACACCGGATCCGGAGTACCGCGGAGGTTCCGATCCGTTTTCCGCAGATGATTTTAACACAGGCCCCACACTTGATATCTCAAGTGATGACCTGCCATTCTAGAATAAGGAGAAAACAATGGCTTTTAAGAAACAGAGAGTCGGTGGCAGAAAAGTTTGTTACTTCACAAAGAACAACATTACCTATATCGACTATAAAGATGTTGAACTGTTAAAGAAATTTATCGCTCCCAACGGAAAGATCATGCCTCGCCGTGCAACAGGCACAAAAGCAAAATACCAGAGAGAACTGGCAGTTGCGATCAAGCGTGCGCGTCAGATGGCATTGTTACCGTACGTACAGGACTAACAAGAAGCAGGGTGACCTGCTTTTTTTACGTATAAGAAAAGGCTGTGTTCTTTAAGCACAGCCTGTTTATGTTATTTTCCGAGAGCTTTGCGGTAGATGAGGTCATACCCCTCAGCCATCTTTTCCACGGTGTAGTTCTCCAGTACTTCTTCTCTGGCATTTGCGGTCAGATCTTCCATACCCTCACTGCGGTACTGGTGGATCGCGTTCACAAAGGCGGCCGCTGAGTTACAGACGAAGCCGTTCTCTCCGTTGACGATCAGATCACGGGAACCTGCCACATTTGTGACAACACACAGATTCTTCATATACATGGCTTCCAGCAGGGTAAGAGGAAGACCCTCCCAGAGAGATGTCAGGATGAATACATCCGCTTTATCCGCTTCTTTCAGCGCGTCTTCACGGCTCAGCCAGCCGGTGATCCTTGTGTTCGGAGCTGTCAGTTTATATTTGAGTTCTCCGTCACCGATCCAAACAAACTGTACATCCGGCATAGCCAGGGCAATCTCATTAAAGAGTTCCGGGTTCTTCTGGGGATTGATCAATCCCATGGTATAGACAGTCAGAGGATGTTCCGGAACAACGGAATCCTTCAGGATTCGGTCAATCTCTTCAGGGTCAATACCGTTATTGACATACACTGCTGTATTGGAGAATGCCAGTGCTTCCGCATACTCACTGCGGCTGCAGGCTATCGTGATACAGTTCGTCTTTGCCAGATTCTTCTCCGTACGCCTGTACAAAGACTTGGAGATCATGTTGTGATCTTCCGCCAGGAATAAATATCCGTGAGGTGTATAGAACAAGGGTATACCACTATTCCCGAAGATCTTCCTGCCGATGCGGCCTGCCCCGAAACCATGTAAGTGGATAATATCCGGATGGATCTCTTCACACAGTGCTTTTAGTTCTGCGCCTGTACCTCCGTCAGACAACGGATTGCCGTCACTCTCAAAGGAATTTACACGGTACATCTGTACCCGGGAATCAAATAAAGAACGTAGCTGCTGCGGTGTCTCATTATCCGGATAGAATGCGATACAAATATCATACGTTTCAATCAGACGATTGGACAATTCTGTCAGATAGGTCAGAATACCACCGCTCAGCCGTTTTACAACATAGAATAAAGTCGGCTTTTTCTCAGTCATACAATTATCTCGCTTTCACCATTATTTCTGTATTTATTGTACATCATGATATAGAGCATAAGTTTAAAATGTGTTATGATTTTCTAGAATTCCGTTTGATTCCATATAATTTAGTGAGGAGGCAAATATGCAATACTGGCTGATCATTTTGTGTATCTGTATTCTTTCCATGGTGTATGTCTTTGTGAATTACAGGAAGATTCAAAACATGGAAGAAGGCACAGAAGAGATGAAAGAACTCTCCGGGATTATCCGTGAAGGCGCGAATACCTTCCTGAAGACAGAGTTCCGTTCCATCTTCATCGTTGTGATTATCATCGCCGTGGTGTTCTCTCTGTTTGTTGAAGTTACTTCCGGGCTGACACTTGTTCTGGGTGCCGCAATGAGCAGCTTTGTCTGTATTCTCGGCATGCGCAGCGCTACGTATGCGAATGTACGCACTTCCAACACAGCGCGGAAGACACTGTCAATCGGTGAGACGGTCAAGGTCGCTCTCTGCGGAGGCGCGATCAGCGGTCTCAGCGTACAGGCAATGGGTCTGCTTGGATTGACTCTGATATTGATCGTCTTCGGCGGTGTTTCGGAGACAGCGACAGGTCATGGACTCCTGACGAGTTTCGAGTGTAATCCGACAATCACACGACTGACCACATATTCTCTGGGATGTTCCCTGGTAGCCATGTTCAACCGTGTTGCCGGAGGTAACTATACTAAAGCGGCGGATATCTCTGCAGATATTCTCGGTAAGATCCGTCATGATCTGCCGGAAGATGACAGCCGTGTTCCGAACACGATTGCGGACTTCATCGGTGACAATGTCAATGATATTGCCGGTAACTGTTCTGACTTGTTAGAAAGCTTTGTGGCTACGATTGCCGCAAGCCTGATGATTGCGGTAACGGTCTATGCCAACGCGATCACCAACGGTACCACAAACAGTGAAGCATTGTTCAATGCGACCACGTTGTTCCCGGTGATCTTTGCCGGTGCCGGAATGTTATCTTGTACAGCAGCGTTATTCCTTGCCCAGCAGACCAAGATGGGTGATAATCCGGCAAGAGAACTGGATAAGGCTACCTGGTTCTCCGCAGGTATAACCCTGGTTCTCGGTTTCTTTGCCTGCAGGATGATCTTCGGAAATGTAGAACTTTATGAAACCTTCAAGTTTGGCTGGATCTCTCCATGGCTTTCTGCCGTATTAGGTATTATCAGCGGTATTGCCATCGGGTCCATCACGGAATACTACACAAGTACAGACTATAAACCGACACGTGAACTGGCAGGAATCGCTCATGAAGGTGAAGCATTCGTTGTGACCAAAGGTGACGCGATCGGTTCCCGTTCCTGCCTGCCGCCGATTCTGGTCATTGGTGTAGCGTTGTTCCTTTCCGGCACAATGTGCGGTACATACGGTATCGCAATCAGCGCACTGGGTATGCTGAGCTTTGTCGGTGCGACTGTATCCATTGACGCGTTCGGTCCGATTGCTGATAATGCCGGCGGTATTGCGGAATCCTGCCACCTCGATGAAAAAGTACGCGCGATCACCGACAAACTGGATGCGGTAGGAAATACCACAGCCGCAATCGGTAAGGGCTTCGCGATTGGTTCTGCCGCATTTGCGACAGTATCTCTGATCGTTGCCTATGTCTCCAACTACACCACCAGCGGAGGTGAACCGGTACTGAATATCGCTTCTTATGTTGTTATTGCCGGTGGTATCATCGGCGGTGCTCTTGTGGAATACTTCAGTGCGTTACTTACGGATAATACGATCGATGCCGCAAAACTGATGGCTGATGAAGGTGACAGACAGTTATCGATTCCGGGTGTTCTGGAAGGCAAAGTAAAACCGGATTATAACCGGATGATCGAAATGGCTGCGAAAGAAGCTCTGCGGAAGATGCTGCTGCCGTCTGTCCTGGCAATCCTGATTCCGATTCTGGGCGGATTCCTGTTCGGCGTAAGCTTTGTCGGCGGTTTGCTTGTCGGTGCTACGATTGCCGCAATTCCGCGGGCGATCTTCATGGGCAACTCCGGCGGTGCTTTTGATAACGCGAAGAAATACATTGAGAGCGGTGCTATCGAAGGCTCGGAAAAAGGTACACCTGCACATAAAGCAGCGGTTACCGGAGATACTGTCGGTGATACGAGAAAAGACGTGGTCGGTGTCGCCCTGGATATCTTTATCAAGACCATGTCTACCGTAGCCAACTCCATGGCAGTGCTATTTACCCACTTCACTTTATTCCGCTGATTTGTATTGATGATTATCTATGCCTGATTCCTGAATGGTGGGAATCAGGCTTTTTATTCTTTTCCCTGCATGCTATATTTATAATGATTTTTTGGAGGTGTTTTTATGCGTGTAGGCTGCGTTAAGGAAATCAAAAACAACGAATATCGTGTCGGACTGACACCGGATAATGTCAAGAGTTATGTATCTGCCGGTCATGAGGTATACATACAGAAAGGCGCAGGTATCGGGTCTGGATTTACCGATGAAGAGTATCGGGCAGCCGGAGCGAATCTGTTGAATCACCCAGAAGAAGTATGGGCAGCTTCAGAATTGATGGTCAAAGTCAAGGAACCCCTGGAAGAAGAATTCCCTTACTTCCATGAAGGATTGATTCTATATACGTATCTGCATCTTGCGGCAGACAAAACCGAACTGGATGCCCTGATCGACGGGAAAGTAAAGAGTGTCGCGTATGAAACTCTGATGGAAAGAGACGGGAGTCTTCCGTGCCTGATTCCGATGAGTCAGATTGCCGGACGTTTATGTATACAGGAAGGCGCGAAGTATCTGGAGAAGCGTTTTGGCGGAGAGGGGATTCTTCTCGCCGGTGTACCGGGTACACCCAAAGCGAATGTCGTGATCCTGGGCGGCGGTACCGTAGGAATGAATGCGTGCAAGATTGCGACAGGTATGGGCGCCAGCGTGACGATCCTGGATGTTAACCTGAAGCGTCTGGAGTATCTGGACAATATGTTCGGAGCCCAGATCCAGACATTATATTCCAATGATTCGAACATCGAGAAAGTCGTCAAAGAAGCAGACCTGGTCATCGGCAGTGTGCTGATTCCGGGAGGATCTACCCCGAAAGTATTCAAGAAGAAATACCTGAAGGAAATGAAACCTGGCGCGGTATTTGTGGACGTGGCGGTTGACCAGGGAGGCTGCGGAGAAAGCACCCGTGTAACGACCCATGACGATCCTGTATATGTGGAAGATGGTGTCGTCCACTACTGTGTCGGAAATATGCCCGGTGCCGTACCGCGTACATCAACGATCGCGCTGACAAATGCGACGATCAAGTACGGTTTACAGATCGCGGACCGAGGTCTGGAACAGGCCTGCCGTGACAACCACGTGTTATATTCCGCAATCAATACCTATGACGGCAAGGTTACCTGCAAGAATGTTGCGGATGCGTTTGAAGATCTGGAGTATACCGATATTCATACATTGTTCTGAGGGGCAGTCGCTTTATCAGAGTTAACTATGATATAATAATTGTCATTCAAAGAGTTTTTGTGTACGCAAAGGATAGGAATGAATACGAATGTCCGAAAAATAACCGACGGCGCCATGATGTGTGCCATTGTCGGTGTCATGCTTCTGATCAACCGTCAGTTTGCAGGATTGCTGGAAGAGATGCTGCTGTTTGCTTTCCCTCTTCCGATGGTCTTTTTTGCGGCTAAATACGGTTGGAAGGATGCACTGCTTCCCTTTGCGGCGATGGTGCTTCTCAGTGTTGTCCTGGGTACACCGCAGACGATTTTCTACGTTGCGTCAGAATCCTTATTAGGTCTGGTATACGGCGGCGGTATCTACCTGAAACAGGGGAGAAAGAGACTTCTTGTTTCGGCGATGATCATTGCCATTCTGGCCAATATTATCTCTACGATCATCTACGCCAGTTTCTTCGGCTATGATATTCCGGCAGAGATTGCAGAACTGCAGAACATCATGGAGAACATGTTTGCGCAGACAGGGATGGGTATGCCCGCTACGCTGGATATGCCGCGTTTCCTGCTGACGATCTATATTGCTTCCACGATCCTGATCGGGATCCTGCAGGGATTTGTTACACATGTATTGTCCCTGACGATGCTGAAAAGAATGCGTTTTGAGGTTCCCGCAGCCGGTGGTGATAACCTGCGTAATCCGCCCAAATGGTCCGGTTATGTTGCTCTTGCCTGTATGATGGGATATTTCTATGCCGTCAGCCGTGGTATCGGCAATCCTGCTCTTGAGAGTGCTCTGCAGGGTCTTGGTGTTTTCGGCATCATGTATCTTGTGTTCTACGGATATATCTGTTTTCTCACGATATTCCGCGGACGTACAAAACTGTCACGTTTACTCTTCATGCTTCTGGCTTTATTCTTCATGATGACAGCGACACTGGCTATGGCTTTTGTCGGCTTCCTCTATATCACTACAGGTATGTACAAAAGGATAATGGAAGGAAGGGAAAATGCTGAAAAAAATCAATGACATGAGAATTGTATATACGATTACCCTTGCTGAAGCCCTGGCATTATTCTTCTTCCGGGAAGCATTGGGAAGAATGGCTGTTGTCGGCGGTGTGATCGTTGTTCTGCAGGCAGTGATCTTTTATCTGCTTTTTGACCGCTTTGAGAGTCTTACTTCCGAACAGATGACAACGGTAAGAGATATGGTCGGGAATGCGGAGACAGAAGCGTTTGTCTACGGAGAAGTAGGCATGGTCGGCTATGATGATGATCATGTGATCACCTGGATGAGTGATCTGTTTGCGCAGAGAGGAATCAACCGGGTTGGTTTTAAAGTACTTCCCTGGCTTCCGGAAGCGGAAGATCTGGTCAACGGTGTTTCCGATAAGGCTGTTGTACAACTGGATGAACGGAAATATGAAATCACGAAAAAAGAGGATGACCGGGTATTGTTCTTCCGGGATATTACCGATACCAGTTATTACATGGAGCGTTATAACGATGAGAAACCGGTCGTAGGACTGGCTTCTCTGGATAACTATGAAGAAAGTACGATGTATGAAGATGAGGCGGTAGTCTCTGCTATCAATGTGGCTGTACGTACACCGTTGATCGAATACTGTAAGGAACACGGAATATTGATCCGCAGATTGAATAACTACCGGTATATGTTATTGCTGAATGAGAAGATCTTCCGTTCACTGGTCGAAGATAATTTCTCTATCGTGAATACTGTCCGCAGAGCAGCGCTGAAGCAGGATGTTTCCATTACACTGTCCATGGCGTTCGCAATGGATGCGGATAACTATCAGAATCTGGATGAGATGGTAACCAGGCTGCTGGATCTTGCGCAGACCCGCGGCGGTGACCAGGTGGCGGTACAGCGCGGACAGGAAGATGTCCGGTACTTCGGCGGTTCCAGCGAAGCGGCAGAGAAACGTTCCCGTGTACGTGTACGTGTTATGGCACATACCTTCCGGGAATTGATTGCCCGATCCAGTAATGTGATCATCTGTGGGCATAAGGAGATGGATTTTGACTGTCTTGGTGCCGCAATAGGTACGGCGAGGATCTGCCAGGCGATGCATAAGCCCTGCGCGATCATTGAGAAGACCGGCGGTGTTGAACAGAAGCTGAAAGACGCGATTGCCCTGAATGCTGAAGAACTGGAAGCGGAAATGAATTTTGTGACCGAAAGTGAAGCTTTGAATCTGCTTCAGGAGAAGTCCCTGGTCGTTATGGTGGATCATTACTCCACCAGTAATTCCAACGGAGCCAGAGTGCTGGAAACCGCGCAGAAGATCGCTGTAATCGACCATCACCGCAGAAGCAGTGAGATGGGAGTCAAACCGGTATTTGTCTATATTGAAGCCGGCGCCAGCAGTGCCTGTGAATTAATCACAGAATTGATCCCCTATATATCCAACCGTATAGAACTCAGTGAACTAGACGCGACATTCATGCTGGCAGGCATGACGATCGATACCGGACGTTTCCGTGTCAGAACCGGTGTCAGAACATATGAGGCAGCCAGTACATTACGCAGATACGGGGCGAATCCGCAGAACGTGGATGAATACCTGAAAGACAGTTATCAGGAATTCTCCAAAAAAGCGACCATGATCGCGCGCAGTAAGCGTGTCCGTGACAATGTGATCGTGGTACCGTATGAGGATGTTGCCTCACGTACGCTGATCTCCCAGGTGGCAGACAGCCTGATGGAGATTCAAGGCGTGGAAGCTGTCTTCGTGATAGCGCAGACACCGGATGAGAAGACCTCTGTCAGCGCCAGGTCCAACGGAAGTGTCAATGTACAGGTAATTATGGAAAAGATGCGCGGAGGCGGGCATATGACAGCCGCCGGCGTACAGCTGGAGAATACAACGGTCAAAGAAATGGAAAAAGTCTTATTGACTGAACTGGATCGTTATTTTGAAGAGGTGCAGAAAAATGAAAGTAATACTAAAGAGTGATGTAAAGAAAGTCGGGAAAAAGGGCGAGATCGTCGATGTGTCAGATGGTTATGCCAGAAATTTCCTGATTGCCAGAGGTCTTGCGGTACCTTCCACTGACAGAAGTCTGGAGATTCTCGCACATCAGAAAGAAGAAGAGAAAAAAGAAGATGATAAGCGCAGAGCAGAAGCACAGGCTCTGGCAGATAAACTGAGTACGATGATTTTCAACTTCCATGTAAAATCCGGAAGTGAAGGAAGGGTATTCGGTTCAGTATCTACAAAACAGATCGTAGAAGAACTTGCCAAACAAGATATCAAGGTAGATAAGAAGAAGTTCATCGATACAGCACCGATTAACAGTCTTGGAGTAACCAAGGTCAGAGTAGATCTTTACCGGGGTGTGATCGCAACGATCGCCTGTAATCTGATCGGGAGCGAATAACGATCATGCCGGTTAGATCTTTACCGTCTGCTCTGGAAGCAGAAGCCAGCCTGCTTGGCACAATGATGTTTTTTCCGGGGTCTGCCAGAATTGCCATGGAAGAGGGGATTACGGCAGATGATTTTGTTGCGCCCGCAAACCGGATTATCTTCCTGGCTATTGAATCCTTGTACAGAGAAGGGGAAAAGATCGATATTACTACGACAGCTACACGTCTTCAGGATAACGGTACACTGGATATGTCCGGAGGAATCGCTTATCTGACAACATTGACAGATTCGGCAGTAAGCAGTGTCAACACAAAGACGTATGTCAATATGATCAAGGATAAGACGATCTTGCGCAATCTGATCGAAGTTGCCGGTAAGATCATCGAAGATAGTTCTGCCGGACAGCCGGATGTGAATGAATATCTGGACAGTGTAGAGAAGTCGATCCTGAATATTTCACATAACCGCAGAACCGATGAGTTCAAGGCACCGACAGAAGTACTGAACCAGATCGTAGACAATATCCACAAGATGGAAGAAAACAAGTCGGATATTACGGGACTGGCTACCGGGTATACACGTTTTGACCATATTACTCATGGCTTGCAGAGAGGGGATCTGATCATCCTGGCTGCCCGTCCTTCCATGGGTAAGACAGCTGTAGCGCTGAATATGGCTCTGCGTGTAGCTGAAAGAAACAGAGATAAAGCGGTAGCGATCTTCTCTCTGGAAATGGGTGCGGATCAGCTGATGATGCGTCTTCTGGCAATGAAGAGCCGGGTTGAATCCGACAGCCTTCGTACCGGAAGATTAAGCAACGCGGACTGGAACGCAGTTAATGAAGCAGTATCCGATCTGAAAGCACTGAAGATCTATATCGATGATACTTCACAGATCCGGATGCCGGAGATCTTCAGCAAGTGCCGCCGTTTACAGAATGAACAAGGACTGGGGATGATCGTTCTGGACTATATCCAGCTGGTTTCTGCCACCACCAACAGAGAAGGAAACAGACAACAGGAAGTATCCGAGATCTCCCGTAATCTTAAGGCATTAGCGCGTGAATTCAACGTGCCGGTGATTGCCTTGTCACAGCTCAGCCGTAACGTGGAAGCCAGAGAAAACAAGCATCCGATCTTAAGTGACCTGCGTGAATCCGGTGCAATCGAACAGGATGCGGATATCGTTCTGATGTTATACCGCGGCGCATATTATAACGAAGCAGAAAGAAAACAGGCAGATGAAACCGGCAGTGAGATTATTGAAATCAATATAGCCAAACATCGTAATGGTCAGACAGGAACTTTCTCTCTTGCCTTTGAGGCCAAGACCAACGTATGCCTGAATATCTCTTCGAACAGTTACCGACAGGAGCCTGCGCAATGAAGAAATTCCTGACGATTCTTTTCAGTCTGATTGCGGCAGTAGGGATCGTTATGTTTAGTCAGAAATATTTCGGAAAGATCAGTGAACAGGATATTTCCGGTATTTTTGTGCGTGAAAAGACCATTCTTCCGCAGAAGGTGGAAAGGGTTACCACACAGGCAGGAAGTATCCACAAGGTATACCATAACGGCCAGCTGGTCGGAATCATCAGTGATGAAGGGAAACTCGGCCGTTTCCTGAAACAGAAGTATAAAGAAGAATACGCGGATCAGTACCCGGATTCTCATCTGATTTTGGATACAGATATGTATATCACCCATGAACAGAGTTATTTTGTCTATGAGAATATCGATGACAGTATCCTGAAGTATGTGGAAGCGTATGGCTTGTACGCGATTCATACAACAGCCGTGGAATTTGCGGAAAACAATCATATCTATGCCCAGATCTATGTCGCAGAAGAGAGTCTCTATCAAGAAGCTCTGGAGCGGTATCTTTCCTATTTTGTGGATCCTACGGAACTGGCTTTGTTGAATCAGGGACAGGATGTTCCTGCGTTAAAGACTTATGGAAGCCGTACTGTAGGTCTATCTATCTTACAGACGATTACCGTAAAGGAAGCCTATGCCAAACCTTCGGAAATCATGACCACAGTCGAAGAAGTCCTGGAGTATCTGGAATACGGAGAAGAAACAGAAAAGGAATACTACACGGTAGAGAAGTACGATACGGTAGCCGGTGTCGGCTGGAAGAACCATGGTCTTTCCGCAACACAGGTTTTGAATATCAACAGTGATAAACTTACCAGTGTAGACCAGGTACTGAGTGAGGGAATGGAACTCTGTGTAACTTACTTTAAACCTGTAATTGATGTTGTCGTAAACAAGGAAAGTATGAAGAAAGAAATCATCTATCCGGAAACGATCTATATGGAAGATGAATCTATACGGGTAGGAGTAGTTGAACAGAAACAGGTCGGAGTCAACGGTTCCAAGAACTCCTTATATCTGGAAAGATGGATCAACGGTGTACTGATCAGCGGTACATTGCAGTCCAGTGTAGATACACTGCGTCCGGTCAATGAAATCATCGCGGTAGGTACACTGGAGATTCCGGGCGTCGGTACCGGCACATTCCGCTGGCCTGTAGATAATCCGTATATTTCCTGCGGATGGGGTTGTTATTGGGGACATCAGGCAATCGACATTCAGAACGCCTATGATCATTGGGGTAACATCTATGCGGCAGACCGTGGCGTAATCATTGAAAACAGCTATAACTGGATCAGCGGCAACTATGTCTATATCGATCATAACAACGGATATATCAGTTATTACGGACATATGAACGTACCGAGCCCTCTGCCTGTAGGTACGATCGTAGACAAGGGAGATATTATCGGTCAGCTGGGAATGACCGGAAGAGCTACCGGACCGCATACCCATTTCTGGATCGGTACAGACTACTACAATAAACTGAATCCATGTAACGGATTCCTGGATTGTGAAGTGATCCGATGAGATTCGCGTTACTGGCAAGCGGCTCCAAGGGCAACAGCTGTATCATCTATGATGAAAACATGACCTTGATGATCGACTGCGGCACAACGAAGAACTATCTGAGTAAGGCAATGGCAGAAGTCGGCACAACTGTGGAAGATCTGGACGCAGTACTGATCACCCATACGCACAGTGATCATATTTCACAGCTCCGGATGGTGAAGGATTGCCGGATCTATTCTCCGGAAAAGCTCATCGTTCCTTCAACACAGGTAATTCCCGAGATGCCTTTTCAGATCAATCATGTGACGGTTACTCCGCTCGCTCTTTCCCATGATACGGAGATCACGGTGGGCTATGTCCTGCGGAGCTGGAAAGAAAAACTGGTATATATTACCGATACCGGATATCTGAAAGACAGTTATCTGTCTCTGCTGAAAGATGCGGATTATATCCTTCTGGAGAGTAATCATGATATAGAAATGTTGATGCATACCTCCAGACCACCGTATCTGAAGATGCGTATCGCTTCCGACAGCGGCCATCTCTGCAACGAAAACTGCGCCAACATCCTGGCGAATATCGTTTCTGTCAAGACGAAACATATCGTGCTTTCCCATATCAGCCAGGAAGCGAATACACCCCAGAAAGCCCTGGAAGTCAACTGTAACTATCTGAGGGAACACTGTCCCGGCAGATTACATCCGCAGCTGGTAGTCACAGCCGCGCAGCAATACGAAATCATTAAAGGAGGAGACTGGCATGAAAAAAGCAATTACGGTGTTTATCGCCGCTATCCTGGCATGGAACGGATGGCTGACGTATAAGCTGTACAATACCGAGCATCCTCATACCCCGAGTACTCCTGAAGAGAATCCCGGAGATACGATCATATATAACACCGTAAACGGATATACGACGGATATTACCCAGGCAATCGAGAAAGTACAGCCTGCCCTGGTATTGGTTACTGGTGTATCCCAGGATGAGAGAGAAACCTATGCCAGCGGAGTGATCTACCAGTCCAACGCAACAGAGACATATATCGTAACCAGTGCTTCCGTCACCGATGGTGCAGAGGTGATCAAAGTCACATTTGATAATTACGTGGAAATGGAAGCGGAAGTTATCGGCGCAGATCCTATGTCGGATATTGTCCTGCTGTCTGTACATCCGGAATTCTCTGCCGGCGCAATCGAACTGGGAAACGCATCCTTGATCAAACCCGGAGAATATGTATTCTCCCTGACCGGCAGGAATCAGCGCACACAGAGTTCTACGACCAGTTTCGGCGTGGTTTCCATGGAAGCGCAGCTGCCCAGAGAATTCGGAGAAGATTCCTCCTGGATCATCAGTACGTATATGACAGATACGGTATTATCGGAATACAGTAACGGAGCGCCGGTATTGAATCTTGACGGAGAGATGATCGGAATACTGTCCAGACGTCTTTCCAGGATAGAGTCATCCGCGAATCTATCCTGTGCTGTCAGTGTGCAGGAGATCCGCCTGATCTGTGACAATCTGATCCGTACCGGTTCCGTAGACAGAGGATATCTGGGAATTACCGGAAGAAATATCTCGGATATGACTGTGTATGAAAAGAATACACTGGGAATCTCCCTGGATCAGAATACCGGTATCTTGTGTACGGGAGTAGAAGAGAATTCTCCGGCAGCAGGCATGGGTATTACCGAAGGATATATCCTGTTGACCATAGATGAAGAAGAGCTGACCAATCTTGGCAAACTGAAGGAGATCCTGTATCGGCATCTGCCGGAAGATACCATCGTGATTGGGGTGAATACCGGTGCGGCTGAATTATCTGTCAGTGTGGTGCTGAAATGATACGTATCGTTGCCTGTGGTTCCGTCCGGGAGAAATGGCTGGCAGATGGAATCAAAGAATACCTGAAGCGCCTCAGTGCCTACGATAAGATTGAAATCACGGAAGTCAGGGATGAAAAAGCTCCTGCCTCAAACAGTCCTGCCGAGAATCTGCAGGTGATCAACAAAGAAGGGGAGAAGATCCTGAACCGGATCACCCGCCAGGAATATGTGATCCTGCTGGACCTGGGCGGTAAAGAGATGGATTCCGTACAATTCTCAGATACATTAGATCATTTATATGCGCAGGGACAGACAAAACTCACATTTGTGATCGGTGGTTCGCTTGGTGTAAGTGATGAACTAAGAAAGCGTGCAGATATGCGCTGGCAGGTCTCGGAAATGACATTTCCGCACCAGTTATGCAGATTGATCGTTCTGGAACAGATCTACAGGGCATTTAAGATCATTCATCATGAACCCTATCATAAATGATTCATTGATTTTATGTATACCAGTTATTTCTGTGATAGAATAAGACTGGAAACTGGAGGTATAAATATGAAAGAATTAAAAGCGAAAATCATCGATCCAGTGGGCTTACATGCAAGTCCGGCAACCGTAGCAGTGAATGCGGCAACGAAATTCGTGAGTGATGTTAAGATTTCCTTTAAAGGGAAAACTGTGAATATGAAATCAATCATGGGTGTAATGTCATTGGGTATACCCACAGAATCAGAAATTCTGATTACCTGTGACGGGGAAGATGAAGAACAAGCTATGGAGATGATTTCTTCTGTGCTGCGTACACAGAAAGTTATTGAGTAACATTTTAGATGCTTTTGCATCTTTTTTACATTAAGGAGAGAGAATATGAGCGCAAAAGAACAATTTGAACGTTGGATGAATCACCCGAATCTGGACCCTGCTTTAAAAGAAGAAATGGGGAAGATGGACCCGCAGCAGATCAATGATGCTTTCTATACGAACATTGAATTCGGTACTGCCGGTATGCGTGGTGTGCTTGGTGCAGGCACAAACAGAATCAATATTCATACGA
Source organism: Solobacterium sp. (assembly GCA_017430925.1). Classification (GTDB taxonomy): domain Bacteria; phylum Bacillota_I; class Bacilli_A; order Erysipelotrichales; family Erysipelotrichaceae; genus Bulleidia. The sequence continues at coordinate 106,742 of JAFRMA010000053.1, forward strand.
TTCGTAAGGCAACCCTGGGATTTGCAAACTATATCAATGCGAATGGTCCGGAAGCAGCCAAGCGTGGTGTAGCCATCGGCTATGACAACCGTCACATGTCCAGAGAATTCGCCTTTGACAGTGCCAAGGTTCTTGCGGCAAACGGTATCCAGAGCTATGTCTTTGACAGTCTGCGTCCTACACCGGAGTTATCCTTTGCGGTAAGACATCATCACTGCTTCGGCGGTATCATGATCACAGCATCCCATAATCCGAGAGAATATAACGGTTATAAACTGTATGATGAACTGGGATGTCAGTTGGTTCCGGCATTGGCAGATGCGGTAATCAAAGAAGTCAATGCGGTAGCAGATGAACTGTCCGTAAGCGCAGATGTTACTGCTGAACAGGAAAAACTGATTCGTGTTATCGGCGAAGAAACCGATCAGGAATACTACAAGATGGTGAAGTCCATCCAGCTGAATCCGGATGTAGTCAAGGATCAGGTAAAGATCGTCTTCTCTCCGGAACACGGCACATCCAATATCCCGGTAAGAACGATTCTCGGTGACTGCGGTTACCAGGTCATTCCGGTTCTTGAACAGTGTGATCCGAATCCTGACTTCGCAAATACACCTACACCGAACCCTGAACAGCCGGGTGCGTATGAACTTGCGCTGAAGTATGCGGCTGAGAATGACGCGGATATCATCCTTGTCTGTGACCCGGATGCGGACCGTATGGGTGTTGTGGCTAAGCGTAACGGCGAGCTGAAACTGATGACAGGTAACCAGTCCGGCGCATTGTTGATTGAGTATATCTTCAATCAGCTGACAGCGAAGGGAAAGATGCCTGCGAATCCTGTAATGTTCAATACGGTAGTTACCGGGGATCTTGGTGAAATGATTGCGGCAGGTTATGGCGTAGAGACAGAGAAGACATTGACCGGATTCAAGTTCATTGGTGAGAAGGTTGCCAAGTATGAGAAGAACCATGAAAAGAACTATGTCTTCGGTTATGAAGAATCCTATGGCTCACTGATCGCTCCGTTCGTCCGTGACAAGGATGCGCCTCAGGCATGTCTGATGCTTGCGGAAGCAGCTTGCTGGTACAAGGCACAGGGCAAGACATTGTGGGATGTCCTGGAAGAATGCTATGACAAGTACGGACACTACTTCGAGACACAGACATCTGTTACCCTGGCAGGTGAAGCCGGCGCTGCACGTATTAAAGAGATCATGAACGGTCTGCGTGTAAACAGACTGAATGAAATCAGCGGTGTAAAGGTAGTCCGCTGGCAGGACTTCGAAACACAGGAAGAGGGAGATGACAACGGAATTACGGAACTGACCGGATTCACCGTATCCAACGTACTGAAATACTTCCTGGAAGATGGTTCCTGGATTGCAATCCGTCCGAGTGGTACAGAACCGAAGGTAAAGGTATATTACTGCATTAAGGGAAATACCGAAGCTGAAGCTGAACAACTGGCAGATAAGTACATCGAAGTCATGAAGAAAGTCATGGCTTAAGCCTGAACTACATAAGAGACCTGCGGGTCTCTTTTTTTATTTCGGACAGATATAAGGCAGAAATGTAAACCTATACCTGTTATAATGTAGACGTAAATACGGCACACGAGATAGTAAGGAAAAGATACACTGTGTGCAGGATATACAATACATCTGTTTTCAGATTCGGAACTGACTGTTTCCTGTCATGATACGGGGTCATGTCTGTTTTGTGTTTGATTATTCAAATCTATAATTGATGACACACTGTGTCGAAGGAGAAACGTATGCACAAAAAGATCTTGATCCATATTCTTTCACTGTTGCTTACTATGTCTCTGCCCATGTCAGGGATGATATCTGTCCATGCGGAAGAGCCGGAGAATGAGGAGACACCATCAGAAGTAGTGGAACTGACGGAAGAGGAACAACCAGAAGAGACTGCTCCGGAGATTGAAGAAGAGATTCCTGAAGAACAGAACGAACAAATCGATCTGTATCAGCCGGAATCTGAAGAGACGATCACCGAAGAAGAACCCGGGGAGGAAGAACTCGTTCCTGAAGAAGAGGAAGAAGAGACTGTCATCGATGTGACAGATCCGGAAGAATCAGAACCGGAAGAAGAAGCACCGGAAGAAGAACCCGGGGAGCCGGAAGAGGAACCGGAAGAACCTGCGGAAGTTTTCTCTGATGATGAGCCTGTGTTCTACGTGGCAGGGACAGTCGTGCCATATGAAGGAACCGGTGTTCTGGAAATCGAGAGTGAGTACATCACTTCCGGTACGGTAACATACGATTATGATACGAATACTCTGACGCTGGACAATGCGGTGATCGTCAACGATCCTACGGAAACAGTCGCTGACACACCAAACACAAGGTCCATCTATAAATCCGGAACAGAAGATCTGACAATCAAACTGATCGGGGAAAACTCCATTACTGTTACGTCAGACGAATATTATGTTTACTATATCCGCGGTATTCAGGTCAACGGTCTGCTTACCATCACCAGTGATGACGGTACAGGTTCGCTGGATATGAATGTTCAGAATACCGGCCAAAACGGGTATCCGGAAGCTATTGCGGTCAAAGCTCCCAAAGTATTCATCGAAAACTGCACACTTAACGTGACAGGAACGTATTATGCTTTCTACATCTCGAAGGAACTTCATTTCGGTGCCGGAACGAACGTTACCGCAGTTGCTACAAAGTACTATGCAATCAATTACTCCAGTGATGGGGCAAAAGTAACCCATTCACCGCTTGAATGCGATATGTACGGATATACGAACGTCGATGATGAAGAGGGTAATTATTTATACAAACCGGAATATGTCTATGACTATTATTCGGGGAATACGTTTGCGAACTATCCTAAGGTCACGGTCAAGGACCGTAAACCTGCAGGGAATATCGTACAGGAAGGATTCTGCGGAGCAGAAGGTGATAATGTTACATATACCTTGACGGATGAAGGCCTGCTTACGATCTCAGGAACCGGAGCGATGGCAGATTTCAATACGTTTGATTACAATACATCGACAAATCCTCCGTGGTATAGCGAACAGATCATCCTGGTAACTTCTGTCGTCGTCGAAGAAGGTGTTACGCATATCGGTGATCACGCGTTCATTAACTGTAAAATGATGACTGATGTGACCCTTTCAGACACTGTGGAATCTATAGGGAACTATGCGTTCTGCCACTGTCATAATCTCCCGGCAATCGTCCTCCCTTCGGCTTTAAAAACGATTGGACAATATGCTTTTGAATGCTGTTACGGCTTGGAAGAAATCGTCATTCCGGAAGGCACGGAGACGATCGAACATGGTGGTTTCGACGACTGTGAGAATCTCATACAGATCACGCTTCCCAGTACACTGACATACCTTGGTGACTATGCGCTTGCGGAGTGCAAAAAACTGCAGTCGATAGAACTCTCGGCAAATCTTACCTATCTCGGAAGCGGTGTGTTCTATGAGTGTGTATCACTTACCGGGCCGGTAACGATTCCCGCCGGAATCACAGAACTGAAGGAGTCTGCATTCCATTACTGTACGAACCTTGAAAGTGTAATCCTTCCGGAAGGACTGTTATCGATCGGATATGAAACATTCGAAAGATGCGAGAAACTCACACAGCTTGAACTGCCGTCCACACTCACCTACATCGGAGAAGAAGCGTTCGAAGGTTCAGGACTCACTTCCATCAATATTCCGGAAAGTGTTACAACGATCGTTCATGAAGCGTTCCGTAACTGCAGTGATCTGGTAAGCGTCCATCTTCCGGATACTCTGACAGTGATCCAGGAGGAAACGTTTGAAGGCTGCAGCAGCCTGAAAACAATAAACTTACCGGAAACACTGACAACAATCAGGTATGAAGCGTTTTCCGGCTGTGCCCTTGAAGAAGTTGTGATCCCGGACAGCGTAACATCCTGGGACTATATGGCATTTCCCAATAATCCCTCACTTACAAAAGTAACGATCGGTACCGGTGTAAAGTCGATCCCGTCGTATTCTTTCCAAAACTGTTCTGCTTTGACAGATGTTACGATTCCCAATACGATCCAAACGATCTCGGATCAGGCATTCTCAGGATGTACAAGTCTGGAAGAAATCTATATCCCGGACAGTATTTTATACATATACATCGGCACATTCAGCGGATGTACAAGTTTGAAGAATGTCCGGCTGTCACAGAATATCCAGTATATCAGTGACTCTGTGTTCTATAACTGTTCCGAACTGGAAGAAATCGAATTGCCTTCAGACCTTCAGAGTATCGGAAGCTATACATTCGCAGGTTGTTCGAAACTGACTTCACTTACATTTCCTGAAGGGATGACCTATTTCGGCGAAGGGGCGTTCCAGAATTGTTCGGCTCTTACGGAAATAAACTTCCCTGAAACGATGGAGCAGAATTCCGTTGGTGCTTATACGTTTGATGGCTGTTCCTCCCTGACCGAGATCACGATTCCGGATACCGTAAAGGGATTCGGTGATTATGCGTTCCATAACTGTACAAGCCTGGAAAAGATCAATTTCAACGGTGTGCTGGAAAATGTCTCCTACAACAATTATGCGGTAGGTTACTACACATTTGCCAATTGTACATCACTGACAGAACTTTCTCTGACATTCCGGTATAAAAATGGTATGGTCACCTCCAGTTCGTTCAGCAGTTTCCCTGCAGGATTTGTGCAGGTGTACGGTATCCCCGGGGGAAGTCTGGAAAGTTACGCGTCATCCTATAACTATACCTTCCATCCGGTCGGATTCACCGTGCAGTATTTCGCCAACGGTGCCGAAGGAGAGATGGAAGATCAGATCATTGACTACACAGACTTTACGGATGAGTCAGAACCGTATTACTTCACTCCCAATGTATTCACCAACGGTGATCTGACCTTTATCGGCTGGAATACAAAAGCTGACGGAAGCGGAACTAACTATGAAGACGGTCAGGAAGTGCCGATCGACATACCGTCCTCCGGTATCATGACGCTGTATGCGCAGTGGGCGGAAGGTTATGATCTCTGGATCAAGGGTAAATTGATTCACAGTAAGAATAAAGATGATATTTATCTGGCTTTGAACGGATACAGCAATCCGTCTTACCCGGTAACCTATGATCCTGATACGAACACATTGACACTAAATCCCGGATTTAATGTGACTAATTATAATTCCATAAAGGAAGGCGCAGGTCCGGAATACTACAGCGGATTGTACTATGGAGGTGACGGAGAGCTTACTATCGTAGTAAAAAGGACGGCATCTTTCAACGGTTCCAGCGGTCAGGGCGTCCCTGATATCTGCAACCTGTACAGTGCAGGATCTCTCAGAATCATCTTTAATCAGGACGAGAACTACTACAATACACCGAAGCTTGATGTTGGCAGTAACTCGCGTTATTACGACGGCAATACAGACATGACCGGTATGTATGTAGGCGGGAATCTCACAATCAGCGGAAGCGGTAACTTCTACGTACGAAGCGATTACGCCGGAGAGGGACATAGTTACGCACTCCGGATGGCCGGAGGTATCCTGAGATTGCAGGATCAGACATCTGTAGATCTTATGCCGGGGTATGGCGAAGCCGGAGCCCATGGTCTCTATCTGGACGGGAATACGACACTCCGTGCTTTGAACTGGGAAAGCCAGATGAGAATCAACGGAAACAATAGTCCTGCAATTGCCGGAGCTACTGGCATCACTTTGAGTCAGCGTAGTTCAGAACTTAGTTTATTCGGATGTTCTTCAGCGACTTTCCAAAATCCAAAACTCCTGGAAGAGTCCTCTTATCTCGTCAGTAATCTTGCGCAATACCCCGGTATCCGCGTTGATCGCGTCAATCACGTAATGACGGTATCCCTGGCTTATCCAGACAGGCACTACGTTTATACAGGCAGTGCGATCAAGCCTGAAATCATCGTGTCCTGCGCCGGTAATACCTTATACGAAGGCAGAGATTATACAGTCAAATACAAGAACAACACCAAAGCCTTTGTGTTACCGGAAGGTATCGAAAAAGATCAGGAAGGTTTCATGGAACTGACTGCCAAGAAGCGTAAGACAGCTCCGCAGATCACGGTGACAGGGAAAGGCAATTTCAAAGGCAGTACTACACTGTACTTTGAGATTGGGCAAAAGAGTGTTGCGCCGGGTGATACAGCAGACGGAACAGTGCCTGTAAAGGCAGCGGATCTGACGATTGTTTCCGGAACCAAAGCATCTCCGATTCTGTACTACGGTACAAACAAGCTGACGACGAAAGACTTTACGACCAGTCCTGCAGCATCTGTGAAGTACAAGGAAAGCACGGTGATGACCATCACCGGCAAGGGTAATTACACTGGTACTGTTGAAATCCCGGTAACAGTTGTCCCGACCAAAGCGGACCTGAAGAACATCGCGGTTGATTTCGGACCGAAGTCCATCGTCTACGATGGTACAGACCGGAAAGAAGAGATCCTTGCGGGAATCACGGTTTATGACGCGATGGACAAGGTTGAAAAGACCGATATCGGAAAGGAACACTACAGTCTGACTATGTCTGGAAACACGAAAGACGCCGGCACGGTTAAAGTCACCGTTACGGGTATCAACGGCTATTCCGGAACCAAGACAGCCAGTATCAAGATCGTACCGGACACAAATATCGACATCAAGGTATACAACTATTATGAAGAGGGTGCGACCTACAGCGGATATGCCATTAACGGTTTCCTTTCCGTGTATGCGGATGTGGATGGTGAAGGAGAAGGTGACGACAAGTATGAGACCTGCCTGGTCGAAGGAAAAGACTACAAGGTCACATACAAGAACAATACCAATGTCACTACCGCAAAGAAGAAAGCTTCCTATACGATATCCTTTATCGGCAGCTATAAGGGTAAGAAAGCCATTACCGGTAAATTCGATATCTTCCCGAAGAAGATCCAGAACGCTAGTATTCGAATCGTTCCTGAAAAAGTATATACAAAACCAGGTGCTTATGCGTCTGCGCCGTTTGTCCAGTATAATGGCTTTACTCTGAAAGCAGGGAAAGACTATACGTTATCGTATTACCGGAAGGTAACTTACAAAAACGGTGTCTATGAGTGTACCGGTCCGATCACGTCCAAGAAAGGACAGATGATCACGGATGCGGATTTCATAGATGAAAACGGAAATGAATTAAGTCAGATCTATGTATACGTCGTGATGCGCGGTAAAGGCAACTTCGCTTCCAGTGATCCCAACGATATCAAGTATCAATCATACAGGATCAGAAAGCAGCAGCCTTCCGAAACAGTCAAGTATCTGGATATGTCCAAAGCTACCGTTACCATTACCAAGAAGAACGCGAAAGGCAAGACCGTCAAGGTATCCTCGTTCCCGTATACCGGAAATACCATTACCTTTGATCCGAACGGGTCAGGTTCTCCGAATTATGCGGCGGACATCAAGATTACTTATAAGTACGATAAAAAAACAACTCTGACTCTTGAATACAACAGGGACTTCTACCTCAATTACTATGACAATGTCAATAAAGGTACTGCCACAGTTGTGATCCGGGGAAATAACTCTGCCCGGACGTTCTATGATCAGAATGGCCAGCCGGTCAAGGATATGAAAGGTAACGAGATCGGATATATCGGCTTCACCGGTGCCAAGTCAACGAATTATAAGATTATTTCCGAGAAGATCGCTAATCTTCTGAAAAAGATCTTCGGCAACTAATCAATCATCAGAAAACTTCAAGAATCATTACACAAACCGTATTCCTGCCCGGGAGTACGGTTTTTAAACAGGAATATCTGTGATTTATGGTAATATGTTTCTCGGAGGATGTTTAATTATGAAGAAAGAAGACATCAAGAAGGTCGTTCTGGCGTACAGCGGAGGCCTTGACACATCGGTAATCATTCCGTGGCTGAAGGAAAACTACAATAACTGTGAGATCATCGCGGTAAGCGGTAATGTCGGACAGGCAGATGAACTGGAAGGTCTGGAAGAGAAAGCTCTGAAGACAGGTGCTTCCAAGTTGTATGTCCTGGATCTGATGGATGAATACGCCAATGATTTCATCGTTCCCTGTCTGAAGGCAGACGCGAAGTACGAAGAATATCTGCTGGGTACCAGTCATGCCCGTCCGGTCATTGCCAAAGGCTTGGTAGAGATTGCGCTGAAAGAGAACGCGGACGCGATCTGCCATGGCTGTACCGGCAAGGGAAATGACCAGGTACGCTTTGAACTGGCAATCAAGCATTTTGCGCCGGAGATGCATATCATCGCACCGTGGCGTGAATGGGATATCAAGTCCAGAGATGAAGAAATCGACTATGCGGAGGCACACAACATCCCTCTGCGTATCTCCAGAGAAACCAATTACTCCAAGGATAAGAATATGTGGCATCTCAGTCATGAAGGACTAGATCTGGAAGACCCGGGAAACGAACCGCAGTATGAGAAACCTGGTTTCCTGGAAATGTGCGTATCCCCGATGGATGCGCCGGATACCCCGGAATTAGTTGAGATCGGATTTTGTAAGGGTGTTCCTGTATCTCTGAACGGCCTGATGGGTGTATGATCATTCACGTGACCTGTACA
>JAFRMA010000007.1 GCA_017430925.1 Solobacterium sp.
CATCAAACAGTAAACCCTCTGCACAGCGGCCCTGAGGCAGGATAAATGTGTTAGGACGTTCAAGCTGGAAGGAACCACCGTTAAAGAAACCACCTTCACAGTTGACCAGATAAACCTCGTCCATCATCTTCTCAACATCTTCCTTGTCAACACCGTTGCGCAGATAGTTGATCAGACGTTTCTGGTTATCGCCGCGTTCAAAAACATCACGGAACGCATCCAGGAGGACATAATAGCCTTTATTACGTCCATAGGATTCATCACCCAGGAACATTGCCGCCCACTGCATATCAGTCATGGCAGTTGTGCCGGAATCGGACAGACAGTCAATATAGAGCAGACCAGCCGGGAAGGCAAATTCATTGTAATGGGTCTGTTCCAAAGCACGCTGACGCTGTTCTGCTGTAACAGTCGGCAGCTGACGTGTAACAAACGTGCAGGACTTAGGTGCTTCAACATTCAGTTTGAATTCTTCACTCATGATTTACATACCTCCATAGTTTTGTCTGAGATTCGAGTCAAAATTCAGATAGAATAGAAATGTGCCGTCTTTGTAAAAAACGGTAATAATGATTGAATACCCCGGTCGTCTATGAACGATCTCCCCCATCGCCCGTAACTGGCAGACAGTATCAATTACAATTAAATTATAATATTATGTATAAAATTTTGTCTTATTCCAATAATCTATAATCCTGTAAGTGCTTTCATTTATAATCAACTCTGATCAAGAGACATTTCAAACATCAAGCTGTCATGCCATCCGATATCTTCTTCATAAACCGGATAGATCCCCCGCCTTTCAAAGCCAAGAGAATCGTATAAATGAATGGCATTATCGTTACCTGTCACCGTATCAAAGCGGATTGCGTTCATTCCGGCTTCCTTTTCATACTGTATGGCCGTACTCATGATTTGTCTGGCTGCGCCTCTCCCCTGACTGGCATATAAAACCCGCAGACAGTGCCAATAAGCTACTTCCTCATCTTTCAGTTTCCTCTGCCAGTCTACCTGTAAAAATCCAGGGTTATACGAATGATTAGATAACATCCCTCCAATGATACAGCCATCTTCTGTACGCCAGCCTTCTTTCAGCGTATCGTCCAAAGCGATATATACTTTATGGTTTTCCAGAATATCCAGGATCATTTCCGGGCTGGGATAGATTCCTTTAGATCCATTGGGCAGACAAGTCAGCATCTCATTTACTTCTATCGCTGCCTGATGAAAGAAGCCAAGCAATGGCTCCGAGTCCTCTTTTTTTGCCAGTCGGACAATTACTTTTTTCTTTATACTCATGTGTCTCTCCTAAAACGCCGGATATGGATTTTCTTCATCCATACCCGGCTGTTTCTATATATTCTGAAATATAGTGTTTAGAGCATATTGATGACAATACCGGCCATGGTAACAGACAGAATTGTTACCACGGTAATACCGCCGACAACATATGGAATTGAGAGTGTATCCTCGATGAATGCTTTTTCATCCGCATTCTCACCAACTGCCTCCGCAACTTCACGGCAGATAACCACATTGGAAGGGAAGCCAAGGAACTGCTCGACACCTACACCCATAGCCAGATCTTTATCTCCGACAAGTTTCCATGTAGGGAGCACATAGCTGACCACAAAGATGCCGGCAACTGCAGCCGCAAACAGCACGATTGTCTGTAATGCCATCGTTCCCAGATCAGCCAGAGAAACGCTAGCCAGAGACGGAATGATTGAGCCGAAAACAGCAATCATCATGAAGCCATAGGAATTGGATCTCTGCAGAAGTTTGGGTGGAATAAATCCTCCGATACCGGAGAAGCAACCCAGAATCAGAGCCCAGATCGCATAGTTAATTGGAGTAACACTGCCGAGCCATCTGCCTAAGAATCCGCCAAGGGCGCAGATTGCCAGCTGAACATTGGCAGAATACAGTGCCGGATGGGTCTCATAGAAAGCCTTCTTGCCCGGTTTATCAATACCCGTCTGCTTTGCCTTCATCGCATTCTTATGTCCTTCCGGATCCTCACGATATGCAGCAATCAGCTTCTTTGCATACTTAACGCCCATCATGGAAGCAATCGGAGCACCAACGAATTTCTGTACGGAATAGATAACAGCACACAGCGCAGCTGCTGTTGTCAGCCCTCTTTCCATCGCAGCATCAGTCATCAGTTTGGTTGCCATAGCAGCACCATTAATGACAGGCATGCCAACCAGGACAGCATCCTTGCCGACGATGGGCATAACCACCACCATCGCGAGACAAGAAGCAAGCATACAAATGGCAGCCAGAGCGACAGTTTTCCATTCACGAATCAGCTGCTTGTAGTTGATCGTGGTACCCATGTTGAATAAGACCATACCGATAGCGATATTACCTAACTGTGTCAGGCCTGCCTGGCTGATGATATCTGCCGGGAATACACCGGTCAGGAAGAACACCAGGAACAACAGCATAGTGACCATCATGCCTGAGAACATACCCTTGGTCAAAACACCTACAAGGTCACCAAGAGCAAACATCAGCACAACGAGCATGAAGTAAAAATAAATTGATGTAAACATACATTCTCCCCTTTGATAAAACTAATTAATCAGGTTGTTAACCTTTCAAAAAATCATCTTTTAAATCGTGAAGCGCACAAGCTGCCAGGTATGTTCTTTCGTAGAACGATTCGACATTGGCATATTCACGGTCCGTATGATTGAACTCACCGCGCGGCCCCAAAGCACACACGGTAGGAATGCCGATACTGACAGTCGCACCACTGTCAGATACGCCGCCGACAGTGAAGGACTCCATATCTCCTAAACCGCAGGCAACAGAAGTCTTGCGGATATGTTCAAACAGAGCGTTGACACCATCGGTATTCTCCATGGAATCCATCAACATCTTCACATTGACTTCCGCTGTAGTATCCGGAATCGTGCAGTGATCTGCCGCGTTATGAATGATACTTAAGATCTCATCACGGATAGCAACACTGGGGAAACGGATTCCCATCCGGAAGGAACATGTATCCGGAATTGTGTTCTCACCGATACCGCCGCTGACGAGACCGCAATTGATCAGTAAGCCTCGCGGAATATCATTATGAGATTCGATTTCTATCATCTTGTGAGCCGCTTCCAGAATCGCGGAACGTCCCTTCTCCGGTGCAATACCGGAATGAGATGCGATACCATGAACCACAACTTCGATTATTCCGCCGCCTTTCCGGCCGACAACCAGTTTGTTGTGAGGATAACCGGTCTCAAAATTGAGTGCTGCCAATGCTCCTTCGGCTTCTTTCTTAATGACATCCGCCGCGTTTGAATACATATGCAGATTCTCTTCATCACCGACAAAAATAAACTTGACAGGACGCTCTTTCCAGCCGACAGATTTGAGCGCTTTGACAGCATAGATACCCATCACCAGTCCCGGTTTCATGTCCAGACAGCCTGGTCCGTGCGCATTACCATCCTCATCAACACGGAATGGATTGGCTGTTGCAGCACCTTCCTTGAAGACTGTATCCATATGACCGATGATGACTACGGGTTTCTTATCTTCATTCCCTTCAAAATTCCATTCGCCGATCAAAACATTTCCGGCATCTTCCATTTCCACAATCCTTGTATGGATACCGGAGGATTCCATCCAGTCTTGAAGAACAGTGCATACCCGGTTAACACCTTCAATCTGACGGGAGCCGCTTTCAATATTAACGATATGCTCCCACAAGCCCAGCATTTCTTCCCGGTTGGCATCGATATAAGCCTTAATACTGTTATATACCTCTTTCACAGTGCCTCCTTTCACCTGCGTATACCATGAACTCCTTCTAATAACCGAAGAAGCAGGGAGAATGTCACGGTTTCCGCAAAAGACTTTTGTTGATTAGTGTTTAGTATATGAAACTGTATTGTCAATTAAATCTAAACACAAAAAAGCAGTGTTGAATAATTACCTTTATCTATAACACTGCAATAACTTTCAATCTTAGTTCTATCCGGATCATCCGTTAAGTAGATCTTATTTGATTTCTTTGGTCAGTCCTGCACATTTCTCTTCCAGCAATGAAATAAAGTCCTGCACATACTGACTATGTGTGACCATTCTCTGTTCGATCCAGCCTACATCGATTCTGACCTGGCAGTTACGGATGGGGATGGTCCGTATTCCCACCTTCAGAAAATCAGAAGCAGAGATCTTCGGGCCAAAGCGGAAAGCATCTGTGTTCAGCAGGATACTGATGATAGCTGCTGTATCATTGACATGCAGAACCTTTTCAAAATTGTTCAGTTTTATCCCGTCAATCTCCAGGAAGAAGGTAAGATTGGAAAAGAAATCATCCTGGAAACGAATCACCGGATACTCCAGCAGTTCCTGCATGCTGACTTCTTCACGATTATACAAAGGATGTGAAGGTCCTACATTCGCATACCAGCTGTCATATCCAAGAGGATGATAAACCAGTTTCTTGGTTCGCAGGGTATATTGTATTTCTTTCTCCTGAGCCTGGTTAAACATCATAAAACCGATCTCGGAAATACCATTTTCCACATTTTCCATCAGCTGCATTGCCCGGCATTCTTTCAGGTCGATATGAATATACGGATCACGATGCATGTTATAGTAGTCCGCCATCCAGGCACCCATGGAAATCAAGGGATAAGAAGACACTGTGATCAGTCCCGGCATTTCGGAAGAATCTTGTCCCAGACGGTAGATCAATTCCGTCCGTTCCAGGATCGCCTTGGCATAATGATAGAGTTTTTTCCCCTCTTCAGTCAGTTCTACTCCTGATTTGGAACGGATAAATACCTTTACGTTGATCTCATCTTCCAGATTGGCAATTGCCTTGGATAAACTCGGCTGGGTCAGGAATAGTTTCTCCGAAGCCTTATTAAGACTGCCGGCATCCGCTATTGCCACAAAATATTCCAACTGTTGAAACTGCATAATACATTGTCCTTTCTTTCAATTTCCTGTCTGCTGTATTTCGTATCAGGAGACAGCCAGAATGTTTTGGCTCCTTTCAGAACCGTTTACTGAATCATATCTTGTAAAGAATAATATATGAATCCAATAAATTGAAGCACAAAAAATCAGTGTTGAATAATTACCTTTATCTATAACGTTTCAATAGCTTTTATACAATTTACAGTATTATTATAAAAAAAGTTGTAATAGTTTACGCAACTATTACAACTTTCTTTTACGCTCTCAGTTCCGCATCGAGCTGTTTCTTCAGTGATGTGAGTATCGTTGTATGTGCCTGGGTGATCTCGTCTTCTGTCAGCGTATGATCCGCTGCCTGATAGATGATCCTTAGGGCTACAGACTTGTATCCTTCCGGCACATGACTGCCTTCATAGATATCGAAGATCTCCGAAGACCGGACAAGCTTACGACCAGCTTTCTTTACCACGTCCAGAAGTTGTCCTGCCGTGATCTCTTTCTTCAGCACAAGAGCGATATCTCTGCTTACACTCGGATAACGATCCAGAGCCGAATAACGGATCCGTGACCCCTTTCCGTGGAACAGAGGTTCAAGACTCAGTTCCGCATAGACTACATCTTTCAGATCAAACTTTCTTTCATACTCCGGATGAATTCTTCCGAATACGCCAAGGAAGTTGTTGTCAATCCACACTTCCGCGCTCATAAACGGATGGAAATGCTCGGTATCCCTGCGGTTCTCGTTGAAATGTACACGGCTTGCGTTATATCCGCATTTTTCCAGCCATGCGGTGATCATTCCCTTCAGCGCATAGAAGTCTCCGGGAATCACATGACCATGCAGAGGATCATCGTGGACATTGCCGTCCAGCAGGATTGCCAGACGTTCCTCTTCCACACCCTTGCCGTATACTTTGGATATCTCAAAGAAATGATTATTCACATTCTGGTGGGCACGATTGTACTGTGCGCATTCCAGAACACTGTTTAGCAGACTTGTACGGATATACTTTCTCGCTTCACTCATCGGCATGGCCAGGGCAATCGCTTCACCCACCGGCGCATATGCGCTGTTGACGAAATTCTCACCGATCAGTGTATAAGTAACGATCTCGTGGAGTCCGAAACCTGTCATAGTATCCCGGATCGTACGGCGGAGTTTCTGGGCCGGTGTCAGCTGTCCGACCGTTGCAGAAAGCGCAGGAAGCGTATTCTGCAGGGAATCGAAGCCGATCAGACGAATGATTTCTTCATCGATATCCGCAGGGCGTTCAATATCGATACGGTAACTCGGTATATGACAGAGAATCTCATCACCGTTGATTTCCGGCTGGAAATCCAGAGCTGTCAGGACATCTTCCACCTGTTCCATGGTGAAGGAAGTGCCTAACAATTCGTTGCAGTGGGTCAGAGTCTCTTTTACTACAACAGGCTGATAGTTTTCACTGCCTGCCACGATCGTTTCTTCAAAACCTGACGCATCCGCATATTCTGCCAGCAGCTGTACGGAACGGTCCATAGCCTTCCTCATACCCATCACTTCCACTCCCTTGGTGAATCTCTGGGCTGCTTCGGTAATCAGATTCAGACGGATGGATGTACGGCGTACCGCAACCTGATCAAAGTGTGCAGCTTCGATAAAGATTGCCTGTGTGTTCTCGTCAATCATGGATTCTTCACCGCCCATGACACCGGCAATACCTGTAGCTTCCCCGCCTGTAGTGATCAGAATATCTCCCTTACAGATATCGAATTCCTCACCGTCCAGGGCAACCATCTTCATCTCGCGGTCATCCACTACGGTGATCTCATGATGAGGCAGTTTGGACAAATCATAGTAATGGAGAGGCTGTCCGGTTTCCATCATGACAAAGTTGGAGATATCAACAACGTTATTGATCGAATTGATTCCCGCTGCGTGCAGGTAATCCACCATCCACTTCGGGGAAGGACCAACCTTCACGTGATTCACGACTTTCCCGTAGAAACAGCTGCATTTCTCTGTCGCCAGCGCAAGACGGAAATCACCCTTTTCTCCGACATCGCTCTTGCCTGCGTAATCCGGCCAGTGTACTTCCCTGCGCAGAATCGCGCCGACTTCCTTGGCCATATTCCACATACTGAGGCAATCTGCCCGGTTTGGTGTCAGAGAGACATCCAGGATCGTATCATCCAGTCCGAGATAACCGAAAACATCTTTTTCTCCTACCGGCGCGTCTTCCGGTAACTCTTCAATTCCCGCGATCTGCTTTTCACTCAGCCAGTGCTTGTCTACACCCAGTTCATTCAAAGAACAGATCATACCGTTGCTGTCCTGTCCGCGTACGTTTCTTGCCAGGATCTTGCCGCCGGGCAGCTGGGAACCTACCATTGCCACAACCACTTTCAGACCGGCACGGACATTCGGAGCACCGCAGACGATCTGGTATACATCTTCCGGGTTATCCCCGACTCTGACTTTTGTGACGTGGAGATGATCACTGTCGGGATGATCCCAGCACTCCAGAACTTCTCCGATTACCAGATTCGTACCGGAAGCGACGGCTTCAACACCTTCCACTTCCAGACCTGCCGTGGTCATCCTCCGGGCTAATTCTTCCGGAGAGATACCACTCAGATCCACATATTCACTTAACCATTTATAACTTAGTTTCATGATGTCCCTCCTTAGTCATAACGATCAAACATCTTCAGGAAACGCAGATCGTTGGTATAGAAGTTACGGATATCGTCAATACCGTATTTGAGCATGGTGACACGTTCCAGACCTACGCCGAACGCAAATCCGGAATACTTCTCCGCGTCAAATCCGTTGATTTCAAGTACATGCGGGTGTACCATACCGGCACCGAGAATCTCGATCCATCCGGAATGTTTACAGACGCTGCATCCCTTACCGTTGCAGAACGGGCAGGAAACGTCCACTTCCACACTCGGTTCTGTGAACGGGAAGTAACTCGGACGGAATCTTACCTGTCTGCCTCCGCCGAAGATCGTATCTGCCATGTAGGTCAGCGTTCCCTTCAGATCAGCCAGAGTGATCTTCTCACCTACAACCAGACCTTCCATCTGCATGAATTGATGACTATGTGTAGCATCATCATCATCACGGCGGTATACCTTGCCGGGGCAGATCAGCTTGATCGGTACCCGGCCCTTAGCTTTCTCCAGTTCTCTCATCTGCATGGCTGTTGTGTGGGTTCTCAGCAGAGTGTTCGGGTCAATGTAGAAAGTATCCTGCATATCTCTTGCGGGATGATCCTTGGGGATATTCGCCAGTTCGAAATTATAATGATCCAGTTCTACTTCCGGTCCTTCAGCAATCGTATATCCCATGCCAAGGAACAGGTCTTCAATCTCTCTCTGGATCAGCATCAGCGGGTGCTGTGTACCAATTTGGAAACGGTTGCCGGATAATGTGATATCGATCTTTTCGTTCTCCAGACGTGCATTCATGGCTTTCTTTGCCAGTTCTGCCTGTTTCTGTTCAACAGCGGCACTGATGGCTTCCTTACAGGCATTGACCTGGGCGCCAAACGCGGGCTTTTCTTCCTTGCTGAGATCACGCATCAGGGACATCAAACCCTGTACGCTGCCCTTTTTCCCCAGATACTGGATCCTGACCTGCTGCAGAGATTCCAGATCGGATGCGGCTTCGACGGCTTTCAGTGCTTCCAGCCGCACATTTTCTACTTGATTCTGCATAACTCCTCCTTCATATAAAAAGCGCTCCTGTAGTCCAGGAACGCTTGCACGCGGTACCATCCTGATTCGTATGAATCATACGCTCTTACTTGTCCGTAACGGGGAAACCGGAGAGGATTAGTCTCACTGGAAAAGTGAATTCACCGAAGTCTGGTACAGGATCATTTCAGCGTACAGATCCCTCTCTGTGTCTTTTCTTACGGCTACTGGTCTTTTCGTAAACGCTTTAACAAGATTATAATTACCTGTCTGAAGAAAATCAATCTAAATTCCCAGGTATTCTTCTTCGTACAACTGATACAGCGTATCCAGATCTTTCTCGGATGCGATAAACGCCTCACCGAGTACTTCAATCTGCTGGTCGGTAATACATACTCCTCCGTGAATATCCAGTATAATCACCTGGTCTCCCTTTTCTTCCAGATACCGGATGATATGTTCGTAATCACGCAGACTCCGTTCAAAACCGGGATAGACATAGATGTCATGGTAACGGCTTACCCCGTAATGGAGTTCCCGGTCCGTATCGGATTCATACGTATGACTCAGGATCTTCACACATTCACCGACACCAATCAGGATACCTTCATACCAATGCAGGATCTCAATCAGGCTGAAATCCTCCAGCATGTTTATCGCGTATTCCGTGTTGTCGGAAACCAGGCACACAACATCGCATTCCCGGATCCTGCGCACGAGGACATCCCGTGACAGTTCGTAGATATCCGCTACCTGGATATGATTCTCCGGTATACCAAGACAGGAGAATGTCTCATAATACTGCTCGTTGGCAGAATACTCATCGTTGAATGCCAGAATATCCGCGATCCATCCATCGTTTGCCATAAGCGGAATTACCAGCACGTTCATCTCAGGATGAATGTATTCCAGCAGGGTCTCTGCCGACCAGGACTGCGCAAAGTCCATCGTATTGAATAGAAATGTATTCATGTTTATCCCCTGTATCTGTACATGACAATGCCTGCGGCTACAGCCACATTCAGGGATTCGAAATTCCCGATCTCAATAAACAATCTCTGATCACAGGCATCCAGCAGTTCCGGATGTACTCCCTGTCCTTCATTGCCGAACAGGAAAGCCATCTTCTCCGCTTCTTCGATCCGGCTCATGGGCACAGCGTCTTTCAATGCCGTACCGATTACCCGGAAGGATTCCGTCTTCAGCTCACGGATCTTCTCTGCCAGGTTACAGCGGATCACAGGCATGGTAAACAACGCGCCCTGGGTGGAACGGATCACTTTCTCGTTATACAGGTCACAGGTCTTCTTTGAGGTGTAGATTGCCTCAAAGCCGAAGGATCTGGCGGTACGGATGATCGTACCGAAGTTTCCCGGATCCTGGACATCATCCAGCAGGATAACCCTCTTCGCATCATCCGCAGTAAGTTCTTTCTGCACACAGACAGCAATATACTTCGCTCCGGACACATTCTGTGAGATCTTCTTCATTACCGGTTCCGTCACTTCTATACAATCCGGAAAGTCAAACGGATCCTCTCCGGTACAGAGAATCTTCTGTACAATACCTGCATGTAAAGCTTCGGTGATCAGGTGTTCTCCTTCCACCAGAAAAAGTCCCGTTTTGTCACGTTCTTTCTTTTCGTGAAGTTTTGTCCACTGCTTGACATACTGATTCTGTAAAGATTCTATTTTCATCCTGTTATCCTTCCCGTCTCTGACGGAATACTTCAAATGCGAGTACGGCTGCCGCTCCTGCCGCATTCAGGGCATTACGGAAATCATTCGCATAAGGGATGTGGATATTCCGGTCTGCTTCACGGAGCAATCCGGACGACAATCCCCGCATCTCTCCGCCGATCATCAGGACTACCGGTTTCCGGTAATCTGCCTGGTCATAGACCACGGCATCTCTGCGCATAGCCGCGTAACATGTCAGCCCGTGATTACGCAGTTCATGGACATCCCTGCACAGGTCCTCCGACATTACGACATTCATCAGGTCAAAGGCACCGGCACTGGAGCGCAGGATCGTCTTTTCAGCCATGGCCCAGTCTCTCCTATTGACCAGCAGACCTGTACATCCCGCACTGTACAACGTACGCATGACATACCCAAGGTTGAACGGGTCTTCCACTCCTTCCAGCACAGCCGCAAACGGTATCTCCGCTTTCAGGCAGTTTTCCAGGGAATCATATCTACGTGCTGATACTTCCGCGAGTATACCGCCATGGGTCTTTCCTTCGGCTTTTTCCGTGATTTCCGAGCGTCTGACCAGTTCTACAGGAATACCCTTTTCTCCGGCAATTTTGCGGATATACCAGCTGTCTCTGTCTTCCAGAGACTTATCCATCCATATCCGGTGAACTTCCCGTCTTCCGCCGGAGATTGCGGCCTTAACGCTGATCTTTCCTTCGATCATGGTAATTTCTCCGTATAATATCATTTTCGTGTACTTCAAAAGGAACCGGAATCTGGATCCGTGTCATGGGTTTACGGCAGCTGCTCATATACTCCTGATTCTCATCCCGGATCCATTCCACCGGGAATTCTTTCTGCAGTTTACCCGGTGCCAGCACTTCGATCATTTCCTGTTCACTGATCACATTCCGGCATTCCAGGGTCATCACACCATCCCGGTACTGCTTTACTACCCCCAGAAAATCATGGTTGACATCCAGATCACTGTTCTGGTGCAGGATCAGGGATTCCCTGCCTGCCCTTCCCGGATAAAACCCAGGATAAGTCTGCCGGTTTTCTCCCCGCAGGATCTGCCTCAGGTGATACTGCATACGTTCTTCACTCAGACGTGTCCCGGTTTCTTCAATCTCATCGATCAGATTCCGGTACGCGCTGACGATGGAAGCCACATAGTATTCAGATTTCATCCGTCCTTCGATCTTCAGTGAAGATACCCCGGCTTCGATGAAGTCATAGATATATTCTGCCGCGCAAAGATCCTTGGATCCCATGGTAAACAGATCTTCCTGCGTCAGTTCTTCTTCGTTATGATACAGATGGTAGTACCACCGGCAGCTCTGGGCACAACCTCCGCGGTTGGCATCCCGCAGGGTCATCTTGTTGGACAACGTGCATCTGCCGGAGTAATTCACGCACATGCCGCCGTGGATGAAGGCTTCTGTCTCAACCGGACAGGATGCCGTGATTGCCCGAACATCGTCCATGGTACATTCTCTTGCCAGAACGACCCGGTCAATCCCCAGGGTATCCGAAAGATAGGCGGCAGCTTCCGCATTGGTCACACTTAGCTGGGTAGAACAGTGGATCTCCAGACCGGGAGCGTTTTTCCGCGCAATATCCATGATTGCAGGTGATGCGGCAATAATCGCTGTGACACCTGCATCTTCCAGTTCCTTCAGGTATTCCGCAAGGCCGTCATAATCCTCTTCGTGCGGAATGATGTTCACTGTCACGTGGATCCTGGAGCCATATTCCCGCGCAAATTCACAGGCTTCCCGGATATCCTGCAGGGTAAAATTCGAAGCTCTGGAACGCAGAGAAAACTGCTGACCGCCGATATATACAGCGTCCGCCCCAAAACGTATCGCCGTCTTACAACGATACAGATCTCCTGCCGGCGCAAGTAATTCGATTTTCCTACAAGATCGTTTTCTCTCCATAGTATCCTTCACCGAGATTCCGGTGCTTATATTTATTCTTATACTCATCCAGTTCTGTTTCGGGATGATCCTTCTCCAGAATCGTCCGGTAGAGATGTACGGTATCCAGTAATTCTTCCGTTCCCATGAATACACCTTCGATATACAGCCGGTCCACTCCGGATTCCGCAAATTCCCGGACATACGCAAAAGATTGCTGGATCTGATCACTGTAGACCAGTGTGCCCTCTTCGGTTTCATAAACCGGCATATGACTATCTCTGCTCTCCTCCCGGATTGATAAGCCGTCGGTTTCATCCACATTCCGGTTAAGATATGCCTGCACAAGTTTACGCCTTGAAGCAGATACCAGTGTATAGCCATGGATGATCAGTTCAAGATGTTTCTGATGTCCAACAATCTTGCGGATCTCTTCCAGTGTCAGTAACGGAGAAACCGTAACACCAGAGATACCCCTGTTCATCCACCACCCTGCATCCTTTGAAGAAGTCACCAGGGTATCCGGACGATAGATCAGTTTCCTGCACAGAGATTTATTCCGGACATACGCCGCAACCGCAGGATCCGCAAAATAAACGGAAGAAAAAGATCTGTTTCCGATCTCATCCAGCAGTTTATGCATAGAGTCCATCTCGGAAGGAAAATACAATTGATTTACCAGAAGACCGACACGTTCATTGTCCGGCAGATCACCCGGAGCTGTCTTTTTCAGCGCAGTAAAAGAATGACCATGTACAGCCAGGATTACTTCGTCTGCCCCATTCTCCAAACATGGCCGGATCTCTTCCGTATGATTTACCGAAACAACCAGTTTCATTTACCAGTTCATCCCTGCCAGCGCTTTTTTCGCTCCATCGGAATCATCCGTAATGATCAATACGGCAAATGTGTCCTTTACGGAGATATATGCGTTTTCAATGGTTTTTACTTGATCGGGATTATACATGGCAGCGGATTTCTTCAGTGAATTCACGTAGTAATGCATGTTTTCTGAAATCTCCAGCGCACTGTCCTCATCATTCGCTTCAACCACGATCAGTACCTTCTCCGGTTCTTTGTCACTGAAAAACGCCTGTGCGTTCCTGACTTCTCCATCAATGGTCAGAAGATTCAGTACCGACTGCCCTTCCTGCATGGATTTGTCTTCCGGCATGAAGGTGACCAGAGCGTCAACGACCTGCGGGAAAGTAATACTCTCTTTCTTTGAAGAAGAGGAACATCCCGTCATGGTCATAACTGCTGCTAATACAAATGTTATTACTCTTTTCATGGAAGTTTCACCACATCCCTTACATATTCTGTATATACCGGAAAGTTATCTCCCTGGAAGTGGAAGCCATCCGGCTGAAAACGCTGTTCATCTCCGTATCCCTCATCGTTGAAGAATACCTCCGAGCTGTAGATCATCGGTATATGCTTTTCCGCGCACATCTGTAACAGGCAGTAGTTTGCCCGGTTGATTTCTGTCTGGGACGCAGCTGCTTCCGTAGATCCTTTCACGACCGGTGTGATTGCGGACACAAAGATCTTAGCCTCCGGAGCTGCTTCCTGCAGTTCATCCAGCTTATCTCCGTACATCTGAGCCAGCAGTACCGGATCTCCGTTACCAGCCTCGGAAAGCCCCATGTGTAACACGATCATGCCCGGCTGAAGATCATGGACCAGACCTGCAGCGCTGCGGGGCATCGGCGTATTGTTGTAGTTGGCGGGGAAGTCAAAGGAACTCGGTCCCAAAGCATAACGGGCAATTACACGGCTTGGATTCAGCCACTGATATTCACTCATATTCATGAAGTTGGAATCCCCGATAAAGTAGATTTGTCCAAACTCTGCCTCACTTAACAGATCACCATCCTGACGCAGGATCGTACCGGAGTGATCATACCGGAACAAGTCAAATACACCAGGTTCAAATTCTTCCTCACTGATATCTCCGACATAAACACGCAGACTCTTGTAGGCACAGTTCTCACTGCTGTCGCAGGCAACCAGACTGCTTTCATATACGGAATCATTCGTTCTGGTGATTTCCGTATCCATGGATACCTTGATATGTCCCTCATCATCGTAGTTATCGGTAACGGTATATGCCGGGAATACGTCTTCTTCCGCACTGCGCGCAAAGACTACGTTTCCGTTGGGAAGTCCGATTTCCGGGCTGTCCATATCCACAATGTTCACCTGTACATGTTTTTCTGCCAGAGGCAATACCCCAAACAAGCGGTAAAGATACCGGATCTGGTATTCACCCAGTACAGAGTAATCGATATTATCTTCGGTAATGATCTTGTCTGTCACATCCATTCCGAGGAGTGACGCCTGGACATCAGGATACTTTACAGAGTTTTCTCCGTATAACAGAACTATTTTCTCCTGGTCCGGTTCGATTTTGGTAAGAAGTCTCATTCCGGCGTACAGACAGAGAAGTACAGCCAGGAAGAAACCTGTGATTTTCAATGTTTTTTTCATAACATAACTATTTTAGCCGATACTATGAATTTCGTCATCTGTCAAAATCACGGATTTTCGGAAGATTCCAGTGATAGTAATCTGCCAGTATACGCAGTAACCAGATCACTCCTGCCCCGCACCAGATTCCCAGTTGTACATGCGAAGAACGGATCAGGAGAAAGCAGACTACAGCGCCGGTCAGGGATGCGGTCGCATAGATATGTTTGGTAAAAATATACGGTAGATCGTTGACGATAATATCACGGATGACACCGCCGCCTACACCCGTCACAACCCCGGAAAACAGAATCAGAAACGGATTGTCACTGCCGAACATCTGCCAGGCGGAATATACACCCATGACCGTAAAGATTCCCAGTCCCAGCGTATCCATGAGAAAAAACGTATGCCGGATTCCCACCGATTCAATGAGATGGGTCTTACGGTCAATGGAAGCTTCCAGAACAAACACAAATAACGATACCAGGCAGGCGGTGATCACGTACACAGGATTGCGGAAAGCCGCAGGAGGTGTGTCCCCGAGGATGAGATCCCTCAGAATACCTCCGCCTGTAGACGCGATGATCCCAAGAAGTATTACTCCCAGAAGGTCCGTATTCTTATGTAATCCTTTCAGCGCTCCGGAAGCCGCAAAAGAAAACGTACCAATCATTTCAAGACTGAGAATCAGTTTATCCAGATGTTCCATATCTGCACCCCTGTACTATGTTTTGTTCCTTCAGTTCCTGCATGATGTGATTCAGTACTTGTCGTTTGTTCAGGCTCCATAACGGTGCCAGCAGGATCTCAGGATTACCGTCGCCGGTAAGCCGATGAATAACGATCTGCGGATCTAGTTCCGCGATACACGCCGTCAGAAGTGAGATATATTCTTCCTCTGACATTTCCTTTACGTTTCCTCTCCGGTATTCTTCCGCCAGATCTGTTCCCTCCAGAATCTGTAACAGCTGCAGTTTTATTCCCTGTATCCCTGTTTGATTCAGATAACGAATCGTCTCCAGAACCATCTCCGGTGTTTCTCCGGGAAGTCCCAGGATCACATGCACCATGACCGGAATATCCAGTTTGCGCAGTTCTTGTACAGCGTGGTTAAACACATCCAGGGTATACCCTCTGCGCATCCATACCGCGCTGTCTTCGTGAATACTCTGAAGACCCAGTTCGATCCAGATGAATTTCTCCGGATTTGTCTGTTTCAGTTTCTGCAGTACACAGAGCACTTCTTCATCCAGGCAGTCCGGTCTTGTGGCAATCGATAAGCCCTCAAACAAAGGATCCTGCAGTGCGGAAGTAAAGAGGTACTCTAATCTCTCTGCCGGCGCGTAAGTGTTCGTATACGCCTGGAAATAAGCGATATAACCTGCCGGTTCTGCCGGATGATGAATATACTTCAAGGCAGAGAAATCCAGTTCCTGTCCCTCATAACGCACCGCAAAATCCCCGCTTCCTCCGGCACAGAAGATACATCCTCCGTATCCCTTCGTCCCATCCCGGTTGGGACAGGTCATTCCTGCGTCCAGAGCTATGCGGAACAGCTTATGTCCGTATGTCTTCCGGCAATATTCCGGAAATGACGTATATCTCTCCATATATTTCATTTTCGCACACGCAGGACACAAAGTAAAAGCTGTGCTTAAAGCACAGCCGGAAAAGTCTGCGAATTAATTTGACATGACTTAGCGATTACCGTTGTTATTAAATATTTAAGGTTGTATTCTTTTCCTGTGTTATTACTTCCTGCTCATCTTTACTAATTGTTTTTACGAAGAAAGTTCTGCATGTTCTTTTCCGAACTCATATACTTTCATATCCGTGCCTTCTTCATTACCGCCACAGCGCAGGGTATACGTCCATCTGCCACAGTGATCTTTACATCAAAATATCCGTTTTCAAGGAAAAACTGCCGGTAGCTCTCTACGGTAAACTGTCGTTTAAAATCGGCACCGGCTTTCCCCACAGTTGACGCAAAACTGCTTGTTTTACCACGGGAATCCTTATTCATGTACGTCGGGATAATCAGCAGCCCATCATCTTTACATACACGGTTCAATTCTCCTAGTGCCTTCAGAGGATCATCCAGCAGATGAATCACATTTCCTGCCACAACTTTATCAAAACTCTTGTCAGGAAAGGATAATGCGGTGATATCCGCTTCCATGAAGGTAATATCATGAAAAGCAGTACAGTTCTTTCTCGCTCTGTCCAGCATCTTCCGGGAGAAGTCTGTTGCCGTAAGATGTTTGCACCTTGAGGCGATTACAGTACTGAGAAGACCGGTCCCGCAGGCACATTCCAGGACATCGTCTTCGGGTTCAATCAATCCGGAAACAATACGCTTCAGTTCACTGTGGGTTTTCCTGTTTATTATGTTAACGAAGATATCGTATACACCTGCGACCTCATCCCAGAACATAGCATTACCTCCTACGTATTCAATCTATTGTTTCAGGAGATGGATCATCATGTTCCAGCCTTCTTTAGCTTCTTTACATACCGGAAATACCGGATAACAATGGAACATACCTTCTCCTGTAATCATCCGGTAATCCACGTTGTACTTTTTCATCGCCGCCTCAAATGACGGTGCGCAGGCATACAGGGTTTCATCCGTACCGTAAATGAAATGCACATGGGGACATCCGGTAAAATTGCCCCTCTGCAGCCAGATCATGTATTCCGGGACACTGTCATCCCCATGCCGCATGATCTCCACCGCCGTTTTCATATACTGCGCCGGTATTGCCACATCTTTTTTATCTAGTTCCAGCATCCTCTGCCACTCTTCATCCGTATCTACGCAGGTACCGGGTGAGATCGCAATGATATGACCCGGCATCGGGACATCATCGTGACCATCATTGATGTAGGGCACCATCCCAAGAGCGAGATTTCCGCCGGAGGAAGTACCCAGTACAGAGATGTGGTCCGCGGTATAATCCTGAAGCATCACCTTGTAGGTTTCGTGAATCATCTCATACGCTTTTGTCAGCGGGTAGTCTGTACAGAGAGGGTAATAGGGAACATAGAGATCCAGTCCGGTCTCTTTCGCAATACGCAGCGCCTTTTTAATCGATCCGGGTCTTGGCGCACTGATCATCCCTCCCCCGATCAGAAACAGATTTGCACAGCCGGCACCCTGTTTATGAATCATCTTAAGTACGGGAAAACCCATGACATCGATCCTGGTGATATCGAGTTCTTTATCTTTCAGATCCGGAATCTTGTTTCCGGCATTCTGTTTTCTGCGATTCTCCAGTAGTTCCTCTGTAGTCTTACTGACCCAGTGCTTTTTTATACCTGCAGCTTTTACCAGGCATTTTAATATTTCATATTTTATAGACATGACGAATCTCCTTGTCTGATTAGTAATTTTCTGCGTGATGTGTCAAAACGTCACAGCCGCAATAGTTAGTGATATCTAACTAATTGTAGTTATATTCTAAACACTGAAGAAAAGCAAGAAGAAAGCAGATCCACAGAATACGAAAAACCCCGGAAATACTATATCCCGGGGTTTCTGCGTATCAATACTTTGATTAATGATTATTTGTGTTTCTTGTTGGTGTCTTCGAATTCAGCTTTGCCCATTTCTTCAACACTGGTTGAGATGGGGTCCTGCATATCGTCATCATCCGAACTCATCTTACCGCCGTTGACCGTCAGATTTGTCAGGATGCCGGCAATCAATGCTGTAGCCAGAGCTGTCATGGTCAGTAACGGCTGACCTGTAACAGGGTTGGAACCGAAGTTCAGTGTCAGACCGCCGATACCGGTAACCAGGATCGCGCTGACAACGAACAGGTTCTTGTTGTTACCGAGATCTACACGCTTGAGCATCTGCAGACCGGAGACAGCGATAAAGCCGTATAATGCGACACAGGCACCACCCATGACACACTTCGGAATGGAATTGATCAGAGCCACAAACGGAGTGAAGAATGCCAGTACCATGCAACCAATACCCGCAAGGATAATCGTAGATGTAGAAGCGTTTCCGGTAATTGCCACACAGCCGATGGATTCACCATACGTTGTATTTGCGGCACCGCCGAAGAAACCGCCGATGATGGAACCGACACCGTCACCGATCAATGTCTTATCCAGACCGGGGTTGGAGATCAGATCTTTATTGATGATATTACCAAGGTTTTTATGGTCCGCAATGTGCTGAGCAAGTTCGACAACTGCAATCGGCACAAAGGTCATCGCAATATTGCCGATCGCTGCACCGTCAATCGGAAGGATTCCTTCCGGTGTATGATAGAGTGCCTGCAGGATCGTAAACTTAGGAACAGACAGAATAGAAGCGAAGGTAAACGGCTGGAATGCCTGACGGAATGAATCAAAGCTGAGCATCTGCATAGACTCGATACCTGCCGCAGATCCGATCAGTGTCAGCACAAGAGCCACAAGATAACCTGCGCCTACACCGACGATGAACGGAATCAGCTTCAACATCTTACTGCCCTTCACGGACACATAGACGATGGTCAGGAAAGTGATCATACCGACAAGAATTGTCAGAAGACTATAATTTGCGCCGCCGTTGGATGCCATCCAGCCGGTAGCTGTTCCGGACAGAGATAATCCGATCAGTGTAACGATCGGACCGATGATTACCGCAGGCATCAGACGGTTTACCCACTCACTGCCGCTTGCCTTGATAATCAGAGCCAGTACAACATAAACCAGACCGGCAAACAGAATTCCCAGAATAACTCCCCAGTATCCGTAATTCATGCCGATAATTGCCGCATAGGCACCAAGGAATGTAAATGATGATCCAAGGAAAACCGGACTCTTTCTCTGTGTGCAGGTAATATATACCAGTGTACCGATACCGGCACCGAACAGAGCAGCTGCAGGGTCAAAACTCATTGTTGTAACACCGTCGCTTAGCGTATAACTGGACATAAGCATCGGTACCAGCAGGGTTGCGGCCATAATCGCAATCATCTGCTGTAAGGCAAACACGATATTTTGCTTAAGATCCGGTTTGTCAGATACATCGTAAATCAACTTCATAAACCATCCTCCTCATTGCCCGGAAAAAAACCTTGTCTACAGAGACAAGGTTGCAGTATCAGACAGGATATTTCTTAAAAGTACCCACACATCACACCTTACCAATATCTCTGTATTGGTCTTAAAGATTGCCGTGCACTGTTAGAAATTATAACCTAGTCGGTATATTTGTCAATGAATTCTTTGAGGTCTTCAAACTCATCCTCGGAGAATACACGGATACCGTATTTCTCAAATAACTGTGCTGTTACACCGTTACCGGGAATCTTAGTTCCGGTAAATGTGCCGTCATAGATCACACCATGTCCGCAGGAAGGACTCTTCTGCTTGAACAAAGCACACTGTACATGATTCATCTTCGCGATACACAGTGCTGTATTTGCCCCTGTGCGGTAATTCTCCGTTACATCTTCCCCGATATTATTCATCAGTTTATCTCCCTGGATCTCCGAAGGATGACGGGGTGTGGGTAAACCTCCCATCTGTTCCGGGCATACCGGAATCAGGGTATGTTTCTCTTTCAGTTCTTCGATTTTCTCCAGGTAACAGTCCTTACCGTCATATCTGCAGGGAAACCCAAGCAGACATCCGCTGACAACGATCTTAGTCATATTCTTTCTTCTCCAGTAATTCTACATTCGTCTTTCCATCTACGGGTCCGATGTTGACCTGAACCACTTCATTCAGGGATGTCGGGACATTCTTGCCAACATAATCCGCACGGAAAGGAAGTTCACGGTGACCACGGTCAACCAGGATCGCAAGCTGCACCCTGGAAGGCCTTCCCATGTCAAATAACGCGTCAATGGCTGCCCGCACAGTTCTCCCGGTAAAGAGTACATCATCGACCAGAATCACGGATTTATCGTCAATATCCGTTTCCGGTTCATTGTGCTTTACCTGAGGAATCTCCGCAATCTTCTCCAGCTCATCCCGGTAGTACTGTATATCCAGGGAGATGAGCGGGATCATCACCTGTGTATGCCGGGCTATGTTCTTCTGGATGATTTCTGCCAGAGGTACTCCCCTTGTGCAGATTCCGGCCAGGACAAGATTATGCAGATCCGCGTTTTTCTCGATGATTTCATAAGAAATACGCATTAAAGCTCTCTGCA
>JAFRMA010000054.1 GCA_017430925.1 Solobacterium sp.
GATATCCCGCCTGCCCATATTGCCCGGCTGGGAAGATCCGGTATCCGGATTATCCGTCTCATCACCATCCGAAGTCTGTGAATCAGGATTTACATTAGCAGGAGTCTGGTCAAGTTCATAATGAAGCTCACCGTCCTCGATTTCCTCTCCGATCAGCTTGATTTTGAATCTGAACTCCTGAGTCGGATCCGCACTGTCAGCGTTAGTAACGTATTTGGTCACAGCAAGATTGCCCGGTTTCAGGGTATTCACAAAAACGGGAAGTTCACCAGCTTCTGTACTCCAGCCGGTAATCTGTTTTATTTTTCCGGTTCCACCGCAATCCTCACATGTTGGATAATACAGCAAATCATACTGAAGCCTATAGTACCCGCCATATGAATCATACCCCATGGTATTGAAGTACATAATGAAAGTTCCGGAGGCATATTTATCGATCAGTTCTGCAGCTTCTTCCTCTGAAAGGCCCTTTTTCTCCTGCAGCAGCTGCCTATAGCCTTCCGCAAGTTCCGGATACATTCCTTGCAGTTTAATCGATGCTGCAATATTATAATTGCCATTCAGGTAGAAATTGCCGGGAGTTGAGATAAATCTGTCTTTTTCGTAGGTGTATTCTCCGTTTTTGAATGCCTTTAAGAAGGAATGCATGTCGGGAGAATACCAATCTCCATAACCGGACTGATAATCGACATCAAAATCGGGAACAATGACTTGATATCCGGCCTCTTCAACAAAAACTGCATTTCTTGTACCGAAAACCATCGGATTGGAGGTAACCTTATGATCTGTTCCATTGTCTATATAGCCAGTCCCGTTACATCCAAGGCAGATGCCATTCCCATTACCATTACACTCCGGGCAATAATAGCCGACCGTGTATAATTCATCTCCGATTGTCTTATGGAAGAAAACCGCATTCAATATCATTGCTTCAGGGATATCTTCTTCAAGTCCCACTATGTTCTTTAAATACTGTGCAAGATTTCTCCTAAGAGCTTCATCTTTACCTTTATACTCTACATAAGAGGTATCATTTGAAACTCCCATAGCGATCTGATAATCTGTAAGATTTCTGCCCCGTCCCTGAGAATAACTGATTGTATATTCCAGTTTGCTTCCGGTATCATTACATGTCCCACAAGGTTCAGCATCGCTGTAAATCGGCTCTGCGAATCCCTGGTTCAGGCTTAGTGTTCCGTCACCGTTATCAAGAACTTCAACTATATAGCCATAGACTGTATCATCATAATAAACAGTAGGATCGCTTCCGGCTTTCTCCCGGATTCCATAATAGAAGGTCTTGCCGATATCCTTCTCATCATAGTGAATGGCATCAAAAACCACACTGCCGTCCGCAGTGTTTGACTTGGTTTGTATGACAACGCCTGCTTCATTGAGCAGTTCAAACGTGAACTCGCCGTCCTGAAGCCGTCTGCCCTGCAGATCCTTCCAGGCGCGCAGAACAAGCTCACCCTCCGCATTATAGGTGTTTTCAAAGAGGGCTGTATTAACGGTTTCTTCTTCGCCATCCTCTCCGACAACAGAATAGACCGGAACAATACTCAGCGTCCCGTCGCCGTTATCGGTCACCGTCACTTTTGCGGTAACGACTGTTTCATCATAGGTATAACCCGCTTTATCCGCAAGCGTCTCTTTAATGTGATACGTGTAGGTCTTGCCATGATCTTCCTGTGTAAATCGAATCGCGCCAAAAACAACATTCGCGTGAGAGGATTCGACCGTCTCATCTTCTCTCTGCGTCACGTTGTCGGGACGATTGTTGGAACCCGTTCTGATCAGAGTTTCTGTTTCACTGCCATCTTCGTTTACCGTCACCTGATATACTTCAAAGCGGAACTGATAGCGCTGCAGTTCGCGATTGTACAGGACCTTCTCCGCGTTCAGGCTGATCTGGCCTTTAGCAGAATACTCATTGGTAAACTCCGCCTGCATCGTGTCATTCGGTCTGATTGTCCCGCTCGTTCTGGTAGAACCGGTCAGTTTGAAACCTTCTTTCTCTGCTTCCGTAACCGTATAATTGACATACTCATCAACGTCTTTTACGTGAATCGTCTGTCCGCCTTTGATCTGAACGGTTCCGTTATTGCTTACGGTTCCTTCGGAGACCACTGTCCCTTCTTCGTCCAGTATTTCATAGGCGTATTCACCAAACACCGGAACCGTCTCTCCTTCAACAGTCTTACTGAAAGTGAAGGTGAAAGTAAAGTACTGTTCTTTTGAGACATCCGTTGCCCCGGTCACAAACTTACTGACGACCAGATCACCGTACGGATGATAGGTATTGATGAGATCGTTTCCGTCCACAGATGGAATGTAGGAAAGCAGTTTCCCGTTCATGACTTCTTCGACTGTGTAGACGATCTCGACACCGTGATCACGATATTTCAGCAGATCGGTAAAAAAATATGTCCAGTTGCCTTCTGCATCAGGTCTGACTGTCAGGTTCTTGACGAAATTACCATCGCCTAACAGTCTGACAGTAATGGATTCAGGCCGCGCATCCTCTGTATCTCCGACCCATTTCTTTGCACCATCCAGGCGGGTAAGCTCCGGTTCATGCCTGTTGGTGAAAGTAACGATCTCGTTTCCGTTCAGTTTGTAAGCAGACGTATATCCTGCCGGTACATCTTCCTGTACAGAATACCGGATCTTGTTTCCTTCCGGATCGGTATAAGGGATATTTTTGAAACTGCCATTCCAGGACCGGCTGCCGTCCTCGTTCTCGATGGGCAGTGTCAGTGTCTTGCCTGTGTCCTTGCCATCGGCATACAGATGCAGTGTAATACTCTCCGGCCTTACTCCGTCACGGTCATCGTCATCGTCCCAGGCCTTAAAGACTTGGTAGCTGTATTCTGTCAATCCGACTTTGGTATAGTCCTTGCGGACAAAGTTGTCGCTCTCCTCTTCTCCTGTCTCCACATCAATGGCTGTACCAAGCAGATAGGCATTGTTGTAGGCCATGGCGCTGTCGCCCCAGTCGCCTTTCTGAGCGATATATCCGCTA
>JAFRMA010000055.1 GCA_017430925.1 Solobacterium sp.
TCGAAACCCTTTTTACGTAACATGGCTATTAATTCTGTCCCGAAGGACACATCATTGAAGCCGCGGAAGATACCGCTCTCCTGCATGGCTGTTACTTCCGGAGTGTGCGGCAGATCAAAGCCGAACATGATATTCGGTTCAATAAAAGTAATACCTGCTTGTTTAAGTTCTGTCCAGACTCTTTCTTCATCTTCTTTGAGGTATGGTCCCAGGCCAAAAGTATTAACGCCGATATTCATTCTTAATTCTCTCCGATAACGATCACACTATCCTTTTCCGTAAGTGTGATTTCTTCGTTCAAACCGGGATTGAATACACAGTGTTCTTCTTCGTGGTTACGGTAACCAATGAAGATATAATTCTGCACCAGTGTACGCAGACGCAGTTCCGCAACCGTATAAGTGCCTGTACAGTGCATATTTCCCGCGTTCTTCAGGAAGATCTCATTTCCTTCATTAGAGAGCAATTCACGGAATACGGCATAGAGTTCCGGGCTTTCCGCAAGCTGCGCAAGGAACAGGGAAGACATGTTGGAAGCAACCACGAAGTCTGTACTGTCACCGGTTACCACCAGGCTCTGATTACGTTCTCGGCGCATTTCAGCTGTGATATTGTAGTTTCTCTGATAGGTTGTGCGGATATCCCGGAGATGTAAAAGATAGAAGATATTCTGCATGTCTGCTTTCTCTTCCTCTTCGGAATAATCACTCAGAATCACAATATGATCGATATCTTCGGTAAGATACGTCAGATTCTTTATACTCTTCAGGTTACTGTCATCAATGGATATGGATAACTCCGGACTGATTCTCTCCAGATAACGCACGATTTCCTTCTGTTCTTCGTTTTTCAGACCGGCTACGACAACTTCTTTGGCATTCTCCGGGAGTTCACTCAGGACAATTCCAAGGGATGAATTTTCCCCCAGGATCAGGATCTTTCCGGCTTGCGGTTCTTCCCGGACAGAATCACGGATATGTTCGAGATTGGGAAGAGGTTTCTTCTGGAAGTGATAACTGTATTTATTCTCCGCAAAAACAAAGATCGTATCATCTTCCTGAATGAGTGTATCTGCAGGAGGATTCAGTATTGCCTGTTCATTCCGGAGAATACCGATCGGTACTGCTTTCTCGAGTCCGTAACTGAGTTCCTCAAACGTAAGTCCGGCAATATCTTTCAACTGGACGTTGTATAATTCCGAGCCTTCAAAGTTGAAGATCTCACGGAATACTTCAGACAATCCCGGCTGGGTGCAGGAATGCGCGATGATCTTTGCCAGGGTGTTGTTGGTCTGGAGAGTAGTGACGTTGTGCTTACTGGCAATCGTCGGCGGGAAGCGGTAATCATCGCTGGACACAATGGCGCCTACACGGACCTTTGAGTGCGTATCATCGTTGATTAACATGGATACAGCCAGTAATGACTTCACTGTGCGTTCATCCGTAGTAGGACTGATGATAATGACTTTGGCTTTCTCCGGAGCCAGTTTCTCAAGATCTGCAGGATCACAGATATCCGCAGTACGGCAGATGATCTTGATGTTATTTGGCACATCAATGTTATCCCGGATATATTGTTCGAGTTCGTCTTTTTCCATGTCTTCCGCTACGACAATCGTACAGGGTTTGCCTGCGGCGGCGAGGATCAGCTGGTAGATCAGTGTATATTCTCCGGGATAGAAACCCAGGACGATTGTATGATTCTCTTCCAGTACGATAGATGTCCCCTTACGCAGACTCATGATCTTTTCTTCGATAGCGCTGGTGATAATACCGATCAGGACACTGGTCAGCAGTAAACCGACAATTGCGGCAATCACATTGAGGATAAGATATCCGGCGCTGAAAACCTCATCACTGACATAGCCATCTTCAAAAGAAGGAAACCAGGCATTGAACATCGTGATCAGTGTATCCCAGAATACCGAGGCATTCCCGTCCGGATGCCGGACAAGACCAGTGAGGACCATGAGCCCGGTAAGCAGTAATATCAGAAGTACAGAGAAAATGATCAGGATCCGGAAAAGAGCCATTCCTCCCTTGGACATGTGATTATCAAACCAGTATTGGAAACGGTCTTTCAGAGTAGGCTGATTCATAAAAATACCTCCGATCTTGGATATGATATGTAATTGTATTGTTGTAACAAGAAAAGTTCTGCCAAATTAACTATAACGTATTTTCAGCAGAACTGTAGTACAGATAATAAAAGATTTTATCCGACAGGATCATTCTCCTGCCTTGAAGTTATATATAGGTTTCATTACCTCTATAACTTCCGCAGTATCAGAGATCGCTCTGAGGATGACTTCCAGGGGTTTATATGCCATCGGTGCTTCATCCAGAGTGGATGTATTCACCGTAGTGGTGTAGATTCCTTCCATGCTGGAGATATAGTCATTCATGGATATTCTGGCTTTGGCGGCAGAACGGGACATCAATCTTCCTGCCCCGTGCGGCGCAGATTCATTCCATTCCGGATTCCCTTTGCCAACAGCGATAATACATCCGTCTTTCATATTTACAGGGATGATGATTTTTTCTCCCTTGTGGGCGGAGATCGCACCTTTACGCAGTACCATCTCATGAATATCAATGTAATTATGAATCGTATGGAAAGCTTCTCCGGGAGTAATACCGGAGTATTCCAGAATGATCTCAGCCATACACTGGCGGCTTCGGACGGCGAATTGCTGGCAGATCTCTATGTCATGGAGATAGTCATCCATAGCCTCACCGTATACGTAACACAGATCTTCCGGAAGGTTGAGCGCAGGGATACTGTTCTGCAGTGTATTCAGCGCTTCCTGGATCTCTTTACTTCTTCCTTCAGCCTTGTACTGACGGATGATTTCCTCACGTTTCTGCAGGTATTCTTCCTTGTGACTGTGAAGATCTATCGCTTTATTCTGGTAGTAATTTGCGACCTGTACGCCCAGATTACGGCTGCCGGAATGAATCACCAGGTAGTAATTACCATTCTCACTGTGATCGATTTCAATGAAGTGGTTCCCACCACCCAAAGTACCTAAGCTGTTATTCAGACGCGGTACATTCTTTAACGCATCATAACAGCGTAGTTGTTTCAAATCAAACGACTCTTTGGGTTTCTCCCACACATTCATTCCGGAGGGAATATAGTGAGCTGCCTCATCCACCCTTGAGAGATCCGGCATCTCTGTACCAAGATGCACGGTATACATACCGCAGCCGATATCCACACCGACAATATTCGGTACAACCTTATCTTTAATCGTCATCGTGGTACCGATCGTACATCCCTTGCCGGCATGGACGTCCGGCATGATACAGATCCGGGAACCCGCAGTAAAATCGTAGTTCAGCATTCTTGTGATCTGATCTACCGCTTCCTGTTCAATGATTTCCGCATAACAAAACGCAGTGTTGTACTTTCCCTGAATTGTAAACATAGTACGTATTATTTCTTGTGATTGATAAAGTCTATTAGCAGGATCATCATTACTAATAAAGCTTCCTGTTCATCATGAGCACAGTCTATGCCAAAGACTGTAGTCTTAGGGTTCTGCTGGGATACTTCAGCCATCGTCATACCGGTAGCCCGGTCAAAGATCTTATAGTTATTTTTCTTGAAGTCGCCGACTGCCATCCAGTTATTGAAGTTTGTCATATACAGAGTTTGTTTGTTTTCTGTAGAGGTAACGATACTTCCGAGTATGGTATTATCCAGTTCCACTACATAATCATATTTCGTGGTTTTCTTGCGGAATAAGCCCTTCTCTTCGGTCTTGTATTGATTCACCGAACCGATCTGTCCCCATGGCTTGGCATAGTAATACATAGCGAAAGAATCAGGATCCTGCTGGTCTAGGAGAGTATTGTACTTATTGTCTTTCTTCTTATCCGTTACGGTGTAGATGCCGAGGCCAAGCTTGGTTTCTCTTTTGGCAAACAGATAGTGTTCTTGTTTGGAGGAATGTCTTTTCAAGAGAAAAGAGTTCTGTTTCTCAGCGACTTTGGAGACAGCATCAGAAAAGACTTCAGCAGTTTTCATTGCAGCATCCGAAAACACTTCTACTGCATCATTGACATCAGATAATACATCTTCTGTAACAGATTCGACTCTTTTCTTAAGTTTGTTCATAAATTAGAACCCGATTAATATTGTATGCTATATTAATTTCCTTCCTGATAAATCAACTGTTTAACCTGCTCATTTACCAATTCTGATTCAGGAGTCAGTGCACCATCCTCTGTAAGAATCGGGGTATCTAATACTGCTTTAATTGAGCATGCGGTAGTAGCTGCCTGGGCAATGATTCTCTTTGATTCAGTCTTATATTCCCTGTAATCAATACCTTCAGTATTTATAATATCCTGCATTTTCCAGATTAACGGCAAGAAATAAGCATCTAAATATGCCAATAGATTATAGAACATATATGTTCTTCTACGAATCGACGAGCACTTGAATGAAGCAACATTTAAAGCTTCTGCTATCTCATCTGCTTCAGCTTTATTTTCCAAGGCTTGATTAAGCTTTTCCTGTGATTTCGCCCCGGTGATCAATCCCATAACCATTAATGCCGGCCCAGCAACCAAGCCACCGAGAACAACCATCCCGCCCGCCATGCCTAAGCCTCCGGCAGCTAATGATCCTCCGCCAAAAAACGCAAGAGTCGCATTAGTTGCAGCAGCTCCGCTTAAAGTAGCAATAGCTGTCCCTGTGGAAGCAGTTCCTAGTGCCATAGCTGCACTATATGCGCCAAATGCTGTCAATGCTCCACCTACTGCACCAGCCGCAGCACCACCAGCAACATTTAATGCAAAATGCCCAAGTTCTTTCAGTTCTTCAAAGTCTTTTTGATCAATATGAAGATTTTTCAATTCTTCCAAACCGGATGATTCAGTGAAATCCACGTTTTTGATTTTTTCAAAAGCCTCCAAAAAATCCATCACATTATTCTGAAGTATATTCAGCTTAATCTCACCTAGTTCTTCTAAAGAAGTACTAACTTCCTGTCGTTTAGTCTCCAGCTTCTCTTTCGCTTCTGCAACATTTTCATTAGCGATTTTATTTATTTCATTTGCCTTGGAATTGTCCGTTATTGCTTTAACAGTTTTTCCTGCACCCAGCATGCCTGTAGCTGCTGCAGCTCCAATAAAGAGAATAGGTAACGGCATGTGTTATACCTCCTTTTTAGTCTGTAATCAGGGCATGAATACCCTGCATAATTACATTTCAGCGGTCAGCCAATTCATTTAACTGATCTTCAACTTCTGTATATTTCTAATTACTATTTTTCAAAAATACTTCTTCCTCTTCCATAGCCATCAAAGTTTTTATTGTGCTTTCCATTTCCAAAGGGACAGCCTTATCAATATCCATTTTCTTTGAAATATATCTTATGATTCGTTGCTCATCTTTACTAGAGGTTCCGTCACTATATGAAAGTACATATAAATTCCAAAGCAGTAACTTACCGTTAATATCATTTGCTTTGGTTTCAATGGAATGACGCAGGCAATCTCCAATACAGTCATGAACTGTATCATAATGATCATCTTCATCAATAACTTTACTTAACTCATAATCACAGAACTCTATAATTTGATTCCTATGTTCATCAAACACCGGATCAATTTCATGTCCTATTTCAATAAATTTATTTATTTCTTCTTGTGTAATTTGCTGATCTACAGCGCTGAAATAGTAATATATTTTCAACGAATCTTCTGTGGAAACCGCAAGTTTTGGCTTAATGCTTTCCAAAGCTGCCCGAGCAGATATATCTGTATTTTCACTTTCTTTTCTAAACTTAGCCAAAGCCTCAGAACTCTTTTGCGCCATTTCCCTCATTGATTCTGCAACATTGACATTTTTCATTGTCTCTGGCAGATTCTCCTGTGCAGATTTCACAAAAGAATCTGCAGATTGTTTTACAGTGTCTGTAAGCTTTTTAAAATCAAATTTGGCCATATACTCTCCTCCTATAATTTAAGAGCCTTATCTGAATCCATTAACTCATCAAACTCTTCCTGTGTTGTAAATTGAACGTCAAAATTCAACAGTTTTTGTATTTCCACATTTCCACGAATATACCCGTTTGAGTCATTATCCAAAATTGCTCTAGACATTTGATCAAAACCAGCATTCAGTACTTCATGATGATCCTCAAAGAAGTCAGAAACAACTCTTTCCATATCTTCACGATATTCTCTCATTAAAGCAATGGATTTATTACATTCTTCTTCAATACGGATTCTTTCTTCATATGCAATCGAAGCATCATCCAAAGATTTCATCAGAATCTCATATGCTTTGGTGATTGCCATATACCCAACAACCGGAGAGGACAGATTCAAAATATCATCACTGTTTTTCTGCAGCTCATCCAAATCAATATCACATGCTTTCAAAATATCTTTACTAACGTCCTTAATACCAGAATTAAAAACAATCCAGACAAATGTATTAGCATTGATCTCACCTTGCATATACTTTAAAACAGTATCTCCGATTATCCCGGTTACTTTATACAATTTATCCGGGAATCCCATCTTAGCAAGATTCTGTATTTCGACACGATCTGTATTTTCAAACAACTGTGATACCGCCACCCTAGAAATGGATTCTAGGTATTTCTTGGCAGCTGGTCCATAGTCTTTAGAAAGAGTCTGTACCGCTGATTCTGCAGATGTTTCTTCGGAAGCATATGCAATAACTAGTTGTATTAGTTCCGTGATACTATTTTCTGGTAAAAGTTGTTTTGCCTCTTCAAAACTGTTTTTATGAATTTGCTCAATTTGATTCTTTACATTATTATCCATTTCACATTTCCCATCAATTATTTGCGGAGAATTATACTCCGAATACTTATAGTTTAATTATATTTCATTCCCGTAATTATAGGTAGTTCCTTCCGTACTTCTACCACTACCACATCCCCCACATACTCATCCTGTATGTACAACTGTAGACCAGGAACATCAATACCGCCAGAACCACTACCATCAGTTGGATCATAGTCATCATGCGATGACACTTTTTATCGTTGTGTAGTACCACAAGTCTCATTGCTTCACACTCTTTCTCCAGTTCCCTGCATTTCTGCATTAATACATGTTCATAAGCGATTTCTTTCTCTTCCATCTTTATCCATCCTTTCTACAATTTACTTCTGTTCCGTTACGGAACAGTCAACACATGTGTATACTGCGGAATAATTCAGATACCTTCCGGAATTCATCACCTCCCCTTACAGAACAGAAAATTACGCGAATTCTGTTCCCCTGCGGAACACTCTTTCCAAAAAAAGAATTACTTCTCCAGGGAATGAATCAACTGACTCAGTACACGAATCTGGTACTGTTTCTGCTCAATCTCTGTTTCCAGCCTTTGTTGTGTTTTGAGAAGGATCTCTTTCTTCCGCTGATCTTCCATGTCCAGAATCTCCCTGATCTCGTTTAACAGTAATCCTGCTTCTTTGTATTTCAGGATATTCCGGAGTCTTTCGTAATCCGCATTGCTGTAGATTTTTTGTTTCTGGGCACCGATACGGGCAGTTGGTTCAAGCAGACGGATCCGGTCATAGTAAAACAATGTCTTCCTGGTAATCCCGGTCATCGTACATAATTCACCTACTGTATATTTTTCTCCATCCATACCCGTATACAGAATAAAGTCTGTACACCACAGCCTCTATACCCAAAAATACGGCATAAAAAATGAAAGCAGTAATAACTATCATCTCTAAGCGAAATATTGCCTTACTATAATCAGTTCTTCATTTATTCAAAAGCATTGTCTATACTGGAGCAATTAATGTTTTGACAAAGTACATTATAAATGTGACACTATTATTAAAGTTAGGGGAGGTTAGTATATGTTAACTACATTCAAAGCAACAGCGAAGAAAACAGAAACAGGTCTGCAGGTAGAATCTGAAGCCAGAGGATTCAAAATCACCTTTGATGAACCGAAATCTCTTGGTGGTACAGATACCGGTATGAACCCGGTAGAAGGTGTCCTTTGTGCTCTTGGTGCCTGCCAATCCATCGTCTGCGCAGCATTTGCACGTTATAAACGTTTTAAATACGAAGAATTCTGGGTAGAGCTGGAAGGCGATCTGGATCCCGATGGTTTCACCGGTAAGAATCCGGATGTCAGAAACGGATTCCAGGAAATTCGTTTCAGTTTCCATTTCAAAACAGATGAGCCACAGGAAAAGATCGATGAATTCGCAGACTTTATTGAATCACGCTGCCCGGTTGGTGATAACCTTGGTCATGGCGTAAAACTGGTTCGTACTGCTGCAGTCAAAGAATAGTAGCGATAAAGAATCAACACAATTAAAAAGATATCTCTTTGTATTGTGAAAGAGATATCTTTTTTGTATCCTTTACTGCTTACAGATCTTCCTGCTTCTTGAATCTATCCGAATCGTGTCCGCTCACTTCTTCTTTTCTGCGCTGTACAGCTTCTTCAAGATCATCTTTACGCTGTATATCATTGTAGTAATCTTCTTCATTGTCATAGATCACAGAACTGTCAAGCACGTTCACATATCCGCATTTCCGGCATTGCCATTCCGGCAGATGATCGTCAAAGCCCGGCTGTTCATTCAGATGATCATGACAATTGTCGCAGAACCACTCAATTCCGGGGAAACGTTGATCCAGATCATCTCCTGTATATACACTTTCAAAATCTTCCGGGGCAATCAGATACCAGAACTTGTCCAAAAAGGTACTGCTTTCTCCTGGATTTCTATGTAACGGGATAAAGGAACTGTCGTAGGTTCTGGTGATCCTTCCGCATTCATTCCGCAGTAAGCTTCCCAGTAATAACCAGAGATACGCATTAACCAGTCCGTCAAAGTCATATTTTAATAACTGATACAGAGCATTGTATAAGATCTGTTCCAATACTTCATCATCGTAAGGGTACAACTCTGTATCCCGGAGATATTCTTCTGTTTCGTTGTAGTGATCCGCAGTATGAAGGACATATAAATATAAAAGATGATGAAACTCATGGACTTCTTCTTCAGAGAGTTCACTCAGGATTTCTGCCGTATTCTCCTGCAGGTTCAGAATCGGATCCATCTCCTTGATGATCCTGCGGGAGATATTCTTCTGTATAAGTTCCGCAGTCTTACGTTCTTTTTCCAGATTGCTTGACGATGTGCCGATCAGTCTGCCGGTGATCTGTGTTACCCTGTTATTCCCTCCGCTGTAGATATATCCGTGGTATTTCACCGCATGAATACATCTCTCTGTATCATTGTATTCCGGAGTGATCTTGGTGCTGCCGTCGCTTTCTTCCAGAACGATGAGCATTCCGGGAAGCCAGGTATGCAGAAGATCCAGCTGCTTCGGTACAGATTTGCCAAGCAGA
Organism: Solobacterium sp.; assembly: GCA_017430925.1. GTDB lineage: Bacteria > Bacillota_I > Bacilli_A > Erysipelotrichales > Erysipelotrichaceae > Bulleidia. The sequence goes on from JAFRMA010000055.1 coordinate 9,379, forward strand.
GAATAGTAAAGCCCGCAGACATAACCAAAACGCAGTTCCGGATGTGTAATCAGTTTTTCCAGTTTTTCCGTTTCCGACATATGTTCTCTCTATTCCAGGGATATATTCCAGCCTTCTTTTAGTACAACATGACCATCAATGTATTCCTGACGGAATTGTTCTGCTGTTTCTCTCTCCGCGGAGATCTGCCGTGGATACTCCCTGACGATCTTTTCAAACTCTTCCTGCGTGATTTCCGCATAGGTGAGATAATCATCGTTCCTGCTTGGATATCCGTGCCAGGCATAGTACTGTTTCCGGCAGAGATATCGCCGGTATCCGCATCCGAATCTGACCTGGTCAGAGATTACACGGAAATAATGCGGTCCTTCTTTCTTCTGAAAGTATGCCAGTTTTTCCAGAGAATCCTCAAACCAGGCAAACCAGGAATCTGTATTCCCATCCGTCTGAGTATGTCTATATAAGTACTTTGCGTTACGGGTAAGCTCCCGCATGAACTGTATATCTGTTGTCATCGGGCCATACTGCCATGGCAGTTCATCCAGGGAAAAAGATGCCTGGGAGTTCTTCCTGATCCTGTATCTGCACTCAGTCAGATCATCCATCAGTTCTATCTGGTGTTCATCCAATTCCATCTGCGCAGCCGCATGCAGTAACAAATCCAGGAAATGATCCAGTCCTGATCCTGTCATCGAAAACATATCCGTCATAAGTAACCTCACTGATCAACGTGTCCTGTTACGGACATAGTTGGTAATATACATGGCACATAAGCCAAGAATCAGGTATATCCCTGCATACAGGAGAAACGTTGTCTCTCCCGGATCAAAGAAGATCCATGTCCCAAGCAGGAAGAATATCGGAGGAATCACCGGCAGCCACCAGCACTTTCCCATGTCTTCCCCTGCTGATATCCCGTTGATTACGGAAAACACCGGATCTGCCGCAAAGAACAAGAGAAAAACAACCGCCATTCCTGAAGAACCTTGTACGAATGTAACAGCCAGCCACGGCAGGCCAAGCATGATACACGCAGAGAGGATCAGACATTTTGTAATCTTATTCATCATAACCTCCCAATGCCAGATAATAAGCAATCAGATCATCGGTAACTTCCCCATAGGATTGGATACCACTCTCTTCCGAGAAGGTTTTCAGGTAAGTATCGTTGATTTGATCAGAGATTTCTTTCATGGGAGATTCGTATTTTTTATAGATTTCAGAGGTATCTCTGCGGTCCTGCTGTAACAACTGAATACCTTCCTGATCATCATATTTATGATACAGTTCCGCGGCAAGTTCCGGGTCAATTCTGTACAGAGAAGAGAAACAATAACTGAATGCGGAATAATAACCACTATAGAGGAAGATTACTTCAGGATGGTTGACACATGCCAGGAAGGCCGCGAAGTTGGCTTCCTCCTCACTGGCTATTCCTAACCGGTGAGCGGCTTCGTGTGTCATGGTATAAGGTAATGGGGCCGGAGGCACAGATCCCGGTACGCCTGCTTCTGCGGTCAGCGGCATGAACATTCCGATAATTCCGTTATACATCAGGTATTCACCGACAACGGACAATCTCTTTACACGTACAGAAGAACCATTCAGCACAGGATATTTATTACTGATTCTTTCATACGCAGATCCTGCGCTTTTTGCAATCTCATAGAAATCCCGGATCACCAGATGTCCCCCATCATCCCGGTCTGCCTGTACAGCGTATTCGCCGGCTTTACGGAGATAATAATCACAGGCGTCATAGAGTTCATCCTTACTGTATTCACGCACGGTAAAGCCTGATTCCTGCGCCAGCGGAGGTGCATAGTGATTTAGCATCCATCCGTATACCACAATAAACCAGAGAATACTCATCCCCAGCAATACTCCGGATAACCAGGAAAGAAACCCACGCCGGCGAATGATCACCACCACCAGGGTAACGATCAATGTCGCAAGTAATATCACTGCCCCGATATCCCACAAGGCAATACGCATAAACGATGTCAGTCCGGAAAGAAAGGCCATCCACTTCTGTGAGATCTCACGGTACACAGGGAAAAAGTACTCCGGCCAACGGTGAAACACAAACATCGCCATGCCATCAAGAACAAGCAGGATCAAAGCCCCTGAGATACGTCGGATTGCCTTCTTCATAAAGTTCACTAATATACAGATATTTTACTCTATCCGGTATAAGAATTATCTAGGATTTTCCGGGAAACTGTATTATCATAATTACACATGGGGTCGTAGCTCACCTGGGAGAGCGCATCGCTGGCAGCGATGAGGTAGAGAGTTCGAGTCTCTTCGGCTCCACCATGTTTGTTCAGAAACTGCAGGTCTTGCAGTTTTTTTCATATTCGGAACACATACAATCCTTTAGTATCCGATATAATAAAAGAAAGAGGAACTGCGGAATATCCGCAGCAGGAGGAATAATCATGGCAGAGAAAATGACAGTTGAACGCGCAACAGAAGTACTCGCAAAACAGGGATTCCATTGTTCACAGGCTGTAATCATGCATGCGTGTGAAGTGCTTGATCTGGACAAAGATTTATTACTGAAAGTATCCGGTGGTCTTGGAGGCGGCTGCTTCCATGGAGATGTCTGCGGCTGTGTCAGCGGCGCAATCATGGCGATCGGCGCGGTTTACGGTTACAGCCAGCCTTATTCAGCAGAACAAAACCAGATTCTGGTTGCCAAGCTGAAAGAATTCGAAGCGAAATTCGAAGCAAAGCACGGTTCTCTTTTATGCAGAGAGCTGTTAGGAGGCTACAGTTTCGCCGATCCGGAACAGGCCAAGAAGATCATGACTGAAGGTCTGACCAGGAACTGTCCGGCTCTGGTTGCCAGTGCCTGCGAGATCCTGGACGAGATCATTCTTCCGCAAGAGTAATCATTCTGTGTGAAAGAAAAAGCTGTACTTCCACTGAAGCACAGCTTTTTTGTTTCCCGGAGAATCAGAATTCCAGTGTCGTCAGGGGCTGCTGGACCACAAAGTCCGTTCCCGTTCCGGCACAGTGCTCTGTCAGGATCCGCATAGTTTCCTTTGTGTTGTCAAACGGTGCCGGAAGACCTTTGATCTTTCCGTACAGAGGGCCGAAGAAATAATCCCAGTGTACAGGAACTACCGTTTGAGGATGTACCTTGTCTATGGTTTCCTCAAAGAACTTCTTCTGCCGTTCCCGCGTATCCTTGGAAAGACCGGTAACACCGATATACAGAATATCTGCCCGGATTCCGTCCAGTTGTCCTTCCAGATAATTATAACTCGGACGGATCAGGTATGTCTTCTCCCCGTTTTTCACCAGGAAGTCAAAGGAACCACCCTCCTTGTATCCCTGCTTTCTTGCGGGTTGTACGAGTGGTGTATCGATTGTCTGACCCAGATCGTTATTGAACATATTCGGTTTGGAGTGGATGGAAGGAATGATCCTGATCTGATAACTTCCGACGGAATACTCCATACAATCCTTGTAGGAGTGCAGACGTTCTTCATCTATACCTCCGCCTCTTGCGACATTCAGGGCGGAGGGAGAACCGTAGATATCCGCGCTGGTGCGTATGGCGAAATACGGCGCATCCATCACATGATCATGGTGTGAATGAGAGATGAATATCGCGCGTAACCGGTTGATTTGAAAGTCCTTGATCACTCTGTCAGAGACTTCTGTATTGGTAATCATCTTACCGAACAGATATGTCGGTATGGATGGTCTTGTCACATGACAGTCGAATAATATCTGGTCTGTTCCGTCATCAAACAACAACATGGTTGTTCCTAAATATGTTACTTTCATGCGTTCCCTTTCTGCATTTCTCCGATAAAATGTTAACGGAGGTATTTGACCTATGGCAGAACTCTTATACAAAGCCCCGGGTGCTGTTGTGACCGGAGATGTAACGATTGGCGAAGATTGTTCGGTGTTTTTCAATTCGGTGATCCGCGGAGATACCAACAGTATTACGATTGGTAATCGTGTAAATATCCAGGATCTTTGTATGCTGCACACGGATGGTAGTGCGCCGCTGGTCATCGGAGACAATGTTACGGTAGGTCATTGTGCGATTCTGCATGGGTGTACGATCGGCAGTCATGTGCTGATCGGTATGGGCTCCATCATCCTCAATCATGCCTGTATACCGGATCATTGCATCGTGGGTGCAGGCAGTCTTGTAACACAACATAAAACCTTTCCGGAAGGTTATCTGATCTTCGGGCGGCCGGCAGAAGCTGTACGTCCGTTAACTGAAGAAGAAATACGAAATCTGGATATCAGTGCCATGCACTATATCGAAATCGCCAAAGAATACTTATCTGCTTAATTCCGCACCCAGATTCCAGGCTTCAAAGAGATCCTTCGGGAATTGATTTTCCCGGCTTTCTTTTCTTTCCTTTGCGTTGAACATACCCATGTTGTATTTATCATAATCATTGACCTGCATGGTTTCACATGCCGCAATGACCTTTACTTTCCCCTTCAGGAGCCTTTCATACGTACGTTCCGGGCCTTCCAGCGCAGATCTCATATTCGCTTCATAATACGCTTTCGGCGCGTTCATGGTATAGATGATCCCGACATTGACACTGCGGTCTAAATAGCTTCCGCCGCCGTCATAGGACAATACACAGAAGCATAGACGCTCAAACAAAGCACGGAAATGAGCTGTTGGTTCACCAAAGTAGATCGGGGCGCCGATGATCACGCTGTCAGCCTGAAGGATCTTCTCGATCCACGGTGATAGATCATCTTTCCAGTAACACTTGCTTTTCTCTGCGCTCTTACGCTTACAGGCAAGACAACTGTGACACCCCGCAAAGTTCAGATCATAGAGATCTACATACTCTGTTTCGGCACCGACAGATTCCGCGCCTTTCTGCGCCTCTTTCAGCATTAATGCCGTATTCCAGTTCTTTCTTGGACTTGCGTTGACAATAATCGTTTTCATAACAGGTTTCCTTTCTCTTAATTATTTTGGCCATTCAAAAATACGAAGTAACCCACAACCATTCCCGTAACCAGCGGAATCATCAGATTACTTACGGTTAACTCAAACGTTTCCTTATCAAACAGATACCTTAATAAACACCAGAAGACGATGACAAGGATAACACATAAGGCAAAAGCCAGATATTTATTACGGATCATTGGTTAGCCTCCTTTACAGACGAAAGCTTATCGTTCAGCCAGCGCATAAACTCACGATAATGTCTTGGGAAATTCTCAGATCCCTCTGCCTTGATTATTTGTCCGTCATTAACAGCGGCAGTAAGCGTAAACATTACGCCGTCTTTGACATTCCGGGGATGCTTGCCATGGAAACCATCCCAGCACATCAATTCATATTCGTTGAGTTTATCCAGTACTTCTTCTGTATCACAACAGGTACTGCGTTCTTTTCTTCTCTGATCATCTCCGTTCTGATAATAAAGAGAATACTGGGAGATCTCTGTCTGTGTTCCCTGATTCAGGATCTCATATTCATACTGAAAACGCATTCCGCTCTCACGGACAATGATCTTCTCAAAGCCGGCGATATTCTTCTTACGCATATTTCTGACATGATCCAGCAGAGATGTCTCCATCTTTATCTCTCCTTTAAACGCATGGGTTTTCATCATTTCCATCACTTCTGTATACTCTTGTTCAGCCTCATCTTCATTACCACAGTATAAGAGCTGATACGCATACAGCAGCCGTCTTTTAGCTATCTGATATTTCTTTGTCTTCTCCACGTATTGTTTCAGTTCATCGTCGCAGACAGCCTGTATTTCCTCTTCCGGAGTGTTCCTCAGAATCATACAGAACAGGAGCTCACAAGCAGCTTCCATACGGTAATAAGGAATGTTTTTTTTGTTCTTCTCAGCGCAGTCCCGGAAGAATTGTTCGGCTTCACCAAATCTGTGCCTGTCTAACAGATAGTACCCGTGCATCAGTTTGGAGATACAGCTGAATTCTCCTTCTTCACTGTATGAGAATAGTTCTTCCGGCATTTCTCTGAGAGACAGATTCTGATAACCATTGATCTTCAGGACATTGTATACGGCAATTCTGTCTGCCGTACTTTTCCGGATACGTTTTATGTTATAACCGTCATTCGGCACCTGAATTTTTGTCGGATACAGATTTAACAAAGCCTGTGCCAGAGAAATTGTGCAGAGTAATAGCAGAAAAGTCCTCAGATATATGCCCCGGCATACCAGGAAGAGGAGATATGCGCACAGGGTAGTCAGCAGATTAAACAGTCCGCCTCCCAGATGATATAAGACGGCAGGCACTTTCTCCGGTGTGCCGCTGTCCGGAGGCATCATCAGGCACTGTCCTGCAGTACCCGGTATACTCATGCGTTTGATCTTCCATTGCCGGTCCTCCCTGGTCAGCACATAAGAACCGACACGCAGAGAAATGAATTTATACCCGGATACCAGTCCCATAACCATATGACCAAGTTCATGCAGAAAGGTACTCAAGACATAAGCACCCAGAAAAAACAGGATAATATACAGTGCTCTGAATAGTTTAACTGTCATAATATACTCCGCTATCCTGATGATTCTCCGGCTTCCAGATAAACAGTCCTTCTGACTCTGCCAGTTTACGTAAGAGTTCCAGTATCTCCGGTGAAGGATCATAGATCGTCATCCAGGTATCTCCGGCATCGAGATCCATCATCACATTCTGTGTATCCAACAGAACCCGCAGGTATTCTCTGCCGGTCAAGTGTATGAGATGGTCTCTGAAGGTTGAAGGATCCGGGTTCTTCTGCCAGGAATCACCTGCGTTAAAAGATATCTCCAGATCGTAATAACAATTCAGTTTCAGCAAAATCTCCGCGTATTTTCGATACAGAGCTGATTTTTGTTCCAGCTGAAGAAAATACCGTTCCACAGCAGAATACTGTCCTTGCGCGCTTGCAGGCACCTGTACGGGAAGAATATCCATGATCCACCACTGTCTGGTCAACATCCGTTCAACCTTCACGGCTCTTTCCTGATTTTCCAGCCATTCTTCTCTGGCAATGCAGTTCACATGACCTCTGCGTATTTCCTGCATCAGCGGCACTTCTACGTTCTCCGTAGTCCACTGATAACGAAAACCGCACTTCTCCTGTACACGTTTAGATTGGTCATTTCCGTCATAATACCCGCACCATACCTTACGCATACCCAGATCTTCAAAAGCGTGGCGGAGAACCTCCTGTACAGCTTCAGGCATGAGTCCCTGTCCCCACAGAGGCTTGCCAAGCCAGTAACCAAGCTCACACTCATCATCACGATCGGTCATATCGGTATGACCTTTCATCTTCAACTGGATCGTTCCAACAGCTCTTCCGGTCTCTTTCAGGCACAACGCAAAACACTCCGGCACCATGAATACATTCTGTATGACCTGTCTGCTTTCCTCCAGACTTTGGTGAGGAGGCCAGCCCGCAACAGGTCCTACATCCGGATCTCTGGCATATTCATACAGATCCCCGGCATCTTCCATCTGCCATGGACGCAGAATCAGGCGCTCCGTTTCAAGAACCATGTTTTACTCCTTATCTCTGTCCCATACAAACAGAGAATCATAGTATTCCAGCAAGTCTGTGATTACAGGTCTCATCCCTTCAATCTCACGGGCTTTCCTGGTATCGATATTTATACGATTTCCGCTCTCATATTCAAGATGGAGAGTAAGCAACAAATCTTCCGAATCTTCCTCTCCTGCCGGCTGATCACCCCAGCCGAAATAACCATTGTCATGATTGCCGTAGTTTCTTTCTTCGTAGTCATACCGGCTGAAATCATACTTAGTCACGATGTCATAGCCAGCCAGGATTTCCGTGATTCTCTCAAAGTAATCCGGCGGGAACAGGAGGTATTCATCAAGGATCTCTTTCTCTTTTTCCAGGTCATAGATTTCCCCGTTCAGGAGGTAAGTTTCTCCGTCAACCGCATTCTCCGGCTGTACATTCACACCACTGTATGACCGCATGATACCGTCTTCCCGCAGGACAAACCGTATTCTGGTGACAGGGGATGTTTCTTTTGCGGGAAGCAGGGCATCAATTCCCTGCGCGGAAAACCAGTCCGCAAAGACATCGTAGATATCTTCTGCCCATCTTGCGTATGGTTCGTTGTTGATCGTAAACTTCAAAGTTTCTCCGGACGCGTAGACAGCGTTGAATTCACGTTCCTGACATTCCGGCGCAAGTCCCGCAGTCACTTCATATACACCATTCATGGATGCCAGGTCATACTTGTCAATGACAGCCTGCAAATCTTTCAGAAGTTGTTCATCTGCCTGCGCACGAATATCCCGGATTATTTCCGATGCGGTCAGAACACCATTCTCTTCCCGGATCTGAAACTGAAAATCGTGCTCTTCTTCCCCTGACCAGCGGTTCGCAAGAAAGAAAGAAGCCTGGAATTCCGTAATATCCTTGGATTGAATCACTTTCGGGGCATTTGGATCTGTATTGTTGGTTGTGCCTCCGGTCGTGTACTCCTGTTCCTTTGTACATCCCCCGGTCCCAAGGAACGTGAAAAGACTTAACAGCACTCCCATAACCCATCTTCCTTTCTTTTTGTTCACTGTATACCTCCGTTGGCTAATAACTACATATATTTATCCAGAAGTACATCTACATTCTTCATCCGTTTTACTTTCGGACTGCGGATCAGTTTTCCTTTTGTGACAACCATGGACACATCTCTCAGTACCGTCAGATCCTCCAGGGGATTCTGCTTTACCACGATCATGTCCGCGTACTTGCCTTTCTCGATACTTCCTGTTTCGTTGTTAATCCCGGCGATCTCCGCGTTGCCCAGGGTTGCGGAATACAGCGCAAATGCGTTGGATACACCGACATATTTGTGATAATAGTACAGTTCACGCCAGAAGTTATAATGGACGATAAACGGGCATCCGGTGTCGTTTCCGATACCAACCGGAATACCATTCTCCAGACATGTCTTTGCGCACGCAATGATGCCGTCCATCACGATCTTGCCGTTCTTTTTGGCCACAGGTAACGCATTACTCTCACTCAGTTCAAATTCCGCGTAAGGAAGGGCCGGAGAAATCGTGCATACCGGTACGGCATGGTGTTCCTTGAACAGACGTACGGTTTCTTCGGTAAGCTCAGCCCCATGTTCTACTGTATCAACACCGTTTTCCAAAGCTACACGTACTCCTTCCGGGCTTTCCACATGTGCTGCCACCTTGTATCCGAGACGATGGGCTTCATCACAGGCTGCCCTGACAATTTCCGGAGACATCCGCAGTACACCTGGTTCACCTTCTTCGGAAGCGTCCATCACACCGCCGGTAATCATCAGTTTGATCAGATCCGGTTTTGTCTGTGCGATCCGGCGTACATGTTCCGTTGCTTCTTCAGGGGATGCGGCTTCGGTGGCGATAGAGCCCGCAAAGTGACCTCCCAGTACAGATACTGCCGTATTGGCGGAAAGAATACGCGGACCGGTGAATTTCCCTGCGTTGATTGCGTCACGGATCTGTCCGTCAAGATCCAGAATACCTGCGACTGTGCGAATCGTGGTCACACCGCTCATCAGCTCTGTTTTCGCATATCCCATCAGCATACGTTTCATCACAAACATGACCAGAGGGTGTCCGGAAAGAAGCTGAAACAGTTTCTTGTAGTCCGTGGGTTTCTGGTTAGGTTTGGGTGGTTTACCGCTGGCTGCCAGATGTACATGGAGGTTGATCAAACCCGGGAGGAGATATCCTCCGTTCAGATCAACGGTTTCATAACCTTCTGTGGGTGTGGTATCAGGAACGATACCGGTGATACGTTCATTTTCAACCAGTACCGTCATCCCCGTAACCGGACACATGTCCTTTGTGCCGTTGAGAATTGTTCCGTTTCTGAAGGCATATTTCATCATCTGTCACCTCCCTGTGATATCAGATCATCTTGTGTTTGTTCGGACTGGGTTTCCTCTTTCTCTGGTTCCTGTGTATATTCCAGGATCATTCGAGGAGGCCGGAATCCGCTTCCTGTACTGGCCAGTGTACTTACAGCGATATAGTGCAGTCCGGCAGAGATAAAGTGGAACAAGAACCGGCTGCCCCGTGCGATATCCAGCACGATCAAGATTCCGGACAGGAATAACAAGAATGATCCGCGGGAAGTTCTTGCGGAGTGGGTAAAGGATGTGACCACAAGAGCACAGCCGGTAATGACATACATAATTGCGAGATACCGCAGGTAACCGAAATCACCGTTGATTTTCATCAGGTAATAGGTTCCTGCCGCAGACATCAGGATCCATACCATGATCCGGAATATACCCGGATGATCCTCCCTTGCGAAATTCACACACAACAAGATATACGCAACGATATACAGAACCGCTCCAACAGGGACAGATGTCGTCATCAGAATATCTGCGCCGTCAAGCAAAAGTACTGCGAATATGATCAGTAAATGGAAGCGGTCCTTTTTCCTCCGGTATCCGTAGAACGCAATAATCAGAAGCAGGAATCCGATAATACCCTTGAACATATTAATGTCTCCCGGACTTGCCTCATAAAGGAAGGTATAGAACTCCTTGGTCAAAAAGACCTGCTGGATCAGGAAGAAACAGATAATCGGAAGCGGCCGGAAACGGATATCCTTGCGGATCATACCGCGGCTGCGCTTATACCGGTGACGGAGCCACATGGATAACAGTGTCACAATAAAGATCACTGTGGTAACAAGCAGGACGATCATCATCAGGATAGCGAGAACAAGATCCCTCCAGGATATCATCTTTGATAAAGAGTAGACACGTGTTATCAGATTAAGGCTTGTCTGCCCTCTTTCATTCTGATATTGCACGGTCGTCTGGATTGCATCGTCGGAGAAGAATGATCTTCCCTCTGCGGAATATCTGATATCCATTACACCGCCGTCAATCATCTCACAGCTGTACAGGTATGTTTCATCCGGCGCGTGTCTTCCTACCTGGAATCCTGCCTCAAGGACTTCCACGGTCTGTTCTCTAAGGGAACGAATGGATACGTTGTAATCCTGATCACGGGGAATCAATACAGTGATTTTTAAATCCTGTACACCCATGTAATGATAGTTACCGATTTCTCTGTCACCAAACTCCAAAACTTCCAGAACTTCGTCATTTCTGGAGAGTGTTACTTCTGTATCACCGTCGATATAAAGGATCGTATATTCAGAAGAATTACTGTACAGTTCATCGGGATCATCCACAGAGAAGACCCAGGATATATATAACTCGGGTGTATGGGTCTGCAGGAAGTTTGACCCCACAGACGCATTCTGATTATACCGGCGGAATGAATTCTCCGAGTTTGCATAATCCAGTAAGATATACGCAATCTGATTCATCAGTAAATTCGCTTCCAGACGGTTATCATCATTGATCAGGATCGGATTATCCGCCATCTCCAGCAGACGTGACATAATACTGACAAAATCGTGTTTTTCCCAGAGTGAGATCAGATTTGACTGTAAATACTTATGATACGTTTCCACATCCGGGCAGATATTCAGCAAGCAGTCCATCAGGACTCTTAACTGACTGTTCATATCCGAGTTTGCCCAATAAGAAATACCGGTTAGTTCTTCGTATACAATATCGGCTTTCTTACGCTTTTCCCAGAAGTCGGAATCCGTCTCCATCGTCGGGGTGAAGTAGGTTATACCATAGCGGGAATACCCCCAGTCCGCAAACGGGATATTCGGGACAGGATCCATCTTTCCGCAGATATTGAAGATATTCTCGTATACCTTCGGTTCCTGATCACGGACAGTCATCGGTGTAGCGAACGTATACGCAAAAACAGTCTCCTGGGAGAACGTATCCGAGTCCGACAGAAGTGAGGCGGTGATGTTGGAAACTGCCGCAGCCCTGGAGAATCCGGAGATCCAGATTTTCATCTTCCCGCGCAGGTGATTCTCTGAAATATAGCCGAATACCCGGTCATAAACCAGATGTGAAGCGCTGGCAAATCCTTCCGGATTCTTCCCTGTTCCTACAGACAGATTGGATTCCCACTCATCCATATATCCTTGTCCGCAGATACCTACCGCAATCAGCTCAAAGGAGTCCTCCCCTTCGCCGATCTTCTGATGTCCCATAACCGTAGATACGGTATACATACTGGGGTCTTTATCATAGTCATCACTGCGCAGATCATCAAATCCTGCCTGATTCAGGAAAGAACGGAGATTATAGTCTGCAGGCTGATCTTCCTTCGCAAGCAGTTTATTCGGACGGAATGCGGATGTCGCAAGACCCAGAGATAACTTCGCCAGATCATGATTGTATACACGCGCGTCTTCTTTGAACCAGGAGCGGCTGAACGGCACATGCAGGGAATGATCTTCCTGCGTGGTAAGCACATAAAAAGTATCGATCAGATCTATGGTATCTTCCGGCAATTCTTCCGCGTGAACAGGCGTAAAAAGACACAGAAATACGAATAACGCAAAACACCAGGAGATTATTCTTTTGATCATTTTCTTCATCATTATTATTCTATACCAGAAGTATATCCGGTTACGTTTATTTTACCGTAAATCTTGTCCAGTCAATATGATTATAGCGCATGACATCTGAACTTGTAAGATAAAAGTAGACAACGGAAAAAGTCAGACAGGACTTGAGCCAAGGTCTACTTTTAATTATGATCAGAACACAAGAGGAAAAAACATGGGATGTAAAAAAGGCATAAAACACAAACAATACACAGCAGAA
>JAFRMA010000056.1 GCA_017430925.1 Solobacterium sp.
GCAGCTTGCGTGGCTAATGTATCTATACGCTCAAAACCATCATGGACAAGCATCCCCGCGTCTTTATGTACGATATACACAAAGTCATCCTCATAGATCACTGTACATTCCTCTTCTGCCGGCGTATAGTCCACGTCTTCGCGTTCAACCGGCAGGGTCAGGATATCCCCGGCATGCAGGGGTACAGAGAAATCCCTGACCGGTACACGGTTGATCCGTGCATTCAGACTTTTCTGTTTCTTTACGGGAATAGATAAGTTGTTATAGAACTCCTGCAGGGATATTCCTTCTTCGGCAGGACTTAAGAATACTTCCAGTCTTCCCGGTTTCATTTTATAGTTCATGGCATCAGTATAACAGGTATTGTAATTTCGGTGGCACACAAAATCCGGGTCTTTTAGTAAAATAGGAGAAGAGGTGAACAAAATGCTGATCTACAGTCAAAAGGATAATCAGGTTATCCCCAGTGATCAAAACAAGATCAAAGATACATGTGTAGTACTTCCCGGAAGAAACAAGTGTATGCTCTATGAGCCGGTTATACCGGGAGAAAGATCGAAAGTGGGAATCGTACTCATGCATGAGGCAGACTACGGTTTCTTCCCCATGGCGAGAGGACTTGCGGAAAGAGGTTTCGTCACCCTCGGCGGCAGTGCCGGACAACGTACTACGCTGGAAAAACAGATGCTGGCAGTAAGAGACGCTGTCCTGTTTCTGAAAGCACTGCCCGGGATTGAACATGTCGTACTTATGGGACATTCCGGAGGTGCTACGATCATGACCGCGTACCAGCGGGCTGCGGAAAACGGTCCGGCCTCGATGAAGGAAAACATGTTGTATGCATGTACACTGGCAGATGATGAAATCCTGCCGAAGGCGGACGGAATAATGCTTATCGATGCCAACTACGGCAACGGAGCCATGACCCTGTTAAGTATTGATCCGGCAGTCACGGAAGAGGGGAACGGAATGAACCTGGATCCCCGGTTTGATATCTATGCGCCCGATCATGGCTTCCGGGAAGGACATACAGCGTATACGGATGAGTTCAGGAAAATGTACTTCAAAGCACAGGCACAGCGCAACAACCGCATTATTGACGCGGCTGTACAGGAACTGGCAGACATTGAAAAAGGTGCCGGAAAGTACCGCGATGATATGCCGTATCCGGTGACCGGGGCAGCACAGATTGCTCCCTGCAACAAACTGATTCCTCAGGACACCGGATTACTCGCACATAGCCGTCATCCGCATCCGCTGATTCACAAGGATAAGACAATAACCAATGAGATCATTTACTGCCACCGCAAACCACAGGAAAGAAAAACCACATCCGCAAGCTACTTTACGATCCGGAATCTTTCACTGCGTGAATATCTTTCCGGTGCTGCGATTCGTGCCAACGAGAATTATCATGTCGGGGAAGACGGAGTATACGGTATTGACTGGGAACATACCTTCAACTGCGGACCTGGTAATATTCCGTACATTACCTGTCCGAGTTTGTTCATGGGCATGAGCGGGGGTTATGAGTACCTGGCCGCGGAATATTTGTACGAAAGAAGTGCAGCCGACGATAAGGAAATAGCATTTACCGAAGGTGCAACCCATAATATCTATCCTATCTCAGAGGAATTCGGAGATACAGAAAGCCTGACATTTGATTATCAGGCTGACTGGTTATGCAGACATTTTATCAAGGAATCAGATATGCATTCCGCCGGTTAGTTCAAGAATCTGTCCGGTCATGAATCCGGATTCTTCAGAAGCGAGATAACGGACAAGAGCGCCGTATTCACCGCTTTCTGCCAGACGTGAGAGAGGAATATCCCTGACATACAGACGCGTGTCATAGCCGCCTTCCCTGGGCTCATGGTCATTGATCATCCCCGAGAAAGCGATACAGTTGACGGTAATATGGTCTTTGAGCAGTTGCTGCGCAAGGACCTTGGTAAGACCGATTACACCGCTGCGTCCGATACTGTCAGGGATACTTTCATTTGGATAACCGGATATTGCGCCGAGAGAACTATGCAGGATAATCCGGGCGTTCTCTGATTTGCACAGATAGGGCAGGAATGCCTGCACCATGGTGAAAGGACCGATCACCTGATGCCTGAACTTGGCTGCCAGCTGATCCTCCGTAACTTTCTCCAGAGGAATCAGGGGATCCATCCCTCCGGTCTTGGAGATCACTACATCCAGGGAACCAAATTCCTGAAGGATATACTCCGCAGTCTCTGTATACGTAAGTTTATTGGAGAGGGCAATCACTCTCCCCGGACAGTCTTTTGTCAGTTCTATGACTTCTTCAGCGCCCGCAGGATCATGTGTGGCCATGACGACATTCATGCCGCTGTCTGCCAGGGCTTTTACGGCACCGCGTCCGATCATTCCTGTGGCGCCGGCATAATAACAGGTTCTGTTGTTTGGTGTATTCATGAAGTTAACTCCTTTTCTTCATTATAATCATTTCGTTTTTCTTCGTAATTGTTTTCTGTATACATGAGTTTATCCTTGTTGGTGATACAATAAGTATATTAATAATCAGTGAGGGGTATTATGAAAATCGTATTGGATCATTTGACGAAAAGGTTTCCCAACCGGAATAAGGATGGCGGTTTTGTGACAGCTGTTTCTGATTTTACCTTTGAGATTCCGGATGGTAAGCTTGTAGGTCTTCTGGGACCTTCCGGATGCGGAAAGAGTACGATGCTGAATATGATCTGCGGGCTGGAAGTGCCTACAGAAGGAAGAATATACTTTGGCGAAGATGATGTGACAGAGCTTCCTCCGGAGAACCGGGGTGTAGGCATGGTCTTCCAGAGTTACGCTTTATATCCGCATCTGACGGTCATGCAGAATATTACATTCCCTTTGGAGAACCTGAAGGGGAAGGATAAACTCACCAAAGAACAGATGAAGGAAAAAGCTCTGGAAGCAGCCAGACTGGTACAGATCGAGCAATTAATGGAAAGAAAGCCGAGCGAGATGTCCGGCGGTCAGCAGCAGCGTGTTGCGATAGCCCGCGCACTGGTAAAGAAGCCGAGAGTATTACTGCTGGATGAGCCTTTATCCAACCTGGATGCGCGTCTTCGTCTTCAGACCCGTGAAGAGATCCGCCGTATTCAGAAAGAGACTAAAATCACTACGGTATTCGTTACCCATGACCAGGAAGAAGCCATGTCCATTTCTGATCTGATCGTGGTCATGAGTGCCGGTGTTCTCCAGCAGATCGGTAAGCCGCAGGAGGTCTACGATGATCCGGTAAATCTGTTTGTCGCAAAATTCCTCGGCACACCCGCAATCAATGTCTTTACCGGAGAGATCCGCAATCACCGGTTGTTTATCGGTGATGAACCGGTGATGCTTGTCAAGGAAGAGGATCAGGAAGTCTATGTTGGTATCCGTCCGGAGGGATTCATCCTGGATGAAAACGGACCGTTTACCTGTGCCCTGAACCGCGTGGAAGTCATGGGCAGAGATACCAGTGTGGTTTCCACACATCCGCTCTGTGAGAATGTTGTTGTACGTTCGATCATCAGTACCGAAGACAAACCGGATCCTGACGCGCAGAACGTACACTTCTTCCTGAAGCCGCAGAAAACGCTTCTCTTTGACCGGAATACCCAGGAACGTATTTACTACCATGAAGTACCGGAGGCTCTATGAATACGCGTTCTCTGAAGCCCTGGCTGTATCTTCTGCCGGCGATCCTGTTCCTGACAGCGTTCATGGTTTATCCGCTGTTTGACGTATTTGTGTATTCTGTGGAAGAGGGGTATAACTTCGCGTCTCAGACCTACAGCGGAACAGGTATCTATAACTACTCCTATGTACTCCATGATCAGTACTTTTTACAGGCAGTCAAGAATACATTCATCCTGGTGATCATCACTGTACCGTTATCTACCGGTATAGCTTTACTGATCTCTCTTGGATTAAATTCTCTGCCAAAACTGAAAGACCTCTACCAGACGATCTTCTTCCTGCCGTATGTGACCAATACGCTGGCAGTCGGCCTGGTATTCATGATCCTGTTCAAGAAGACACCGTATTCGGAAGGCTTTGTGAACCTGCTGATCCACTTCTTCGGCGGTGAATCGGTGGACTTTATCGAAGGACCATACTGGGCAAAGATGTTTGTGATGTGTTTCTATACGGTCTGGATCGTCCTGCCGTTCAAGATCCTGATACTGACCAGTGCTCTGGCATCGGTAGACCAGGATCTGTACAAGGCCGCCAAGGTTGACGGTACTTCCAGACTCCGCATCTTCTACAAGATTACCTTACCGATGATCTCACCCATGATCTTCTACCTGATCATCACCGGCTTTATCGGTGCGTTTAAAGCCTACAGTGACGTTGTGGCTATTTTCGGCGTGAATCTGAACGCTGCCGGGATGAATACCATCGTGGGATATGTCTATGACATGTTGTACGGAGACAGCGGGGGATATCCATCGTTCGCTTCTGCGGCAGCTTTGATCCTGTTCGCCATCGTCCTGACCATTACCTGTATCAACCTGCTGGTCAGCCGGAAGAAAGTGTATTATGACTGAGGTGCGTAAGATGAGTACGAAGAATACAGATTTTAAAAACATTGAACGCACCGCGAAGAACCGCGAAAAAACCTGGAAGATCATCACGTATGTCCTGCTGACATTCTGGGCGTTGATCGTATTATTCCCGTTCTACTGGATGGTCCTGACCTCAGTGAAAAGCTACGGCGCATATAACGCGGAATATATCCCGCAGTTATATACGCTGGCTCCGACGCTCCAGAACTACGTGGATGCGTTTACGGCAGTTCCGCTGGCGAAATATTTCCTGAATACGATCATCTTTACCGTGATTACAACACTGATTATGTTGATGGTGACCGTGTTTGCCGCATTTGCTTTTGCCCGTCTGGAATTCCGCGGCAGAAATCTTCTGTTTACGTTATTCCTGGCACTGATGATGATCCCGAATGAGCTGGTTATCATCACAAACTTTGTGACGATCACGAATCTCGGTCTGCGCAATACGTTTACCGGTCTGATCCTGCCGTCCATTACCTCGGTGTTCTATATCTATCTCCTGAAAGAGAACTTTGAACAAGTGCCGGATGAATTGTACAAAGCAGCCAAGGTTGACGGTACATCCGACCTGAAGTATCTGTTCAAGGTATTGATCCCGATCTGTCAGCCGACGATCGTCACCATTACGATCCTGAAGGTCATCGAATGCTGGAATTCCTATGTCTGGCCGAGATTAATTACTGACAGTCCTACATACTTCCTGGTGTCCAACTGAATCCAGGAGATTCGTGAGAATGGTTTCGGACGTGAGAACATACCGGCAATGATGGCGGCAGTCGTTGTCATCTCCATTCCTTTGATTGTGCTGTTTCTGATCTTCCACAAGAAGATCATGGAGGGTGTCTCCAGGGGAGGTACGAAAGGATGAGGATGTTAAAACGAGTACTGGTATTCTTTCTGGTTGTTTGTATCCTGAGCGGATGTCACGGGTCCAGGAATATTGAGACGTTTGCGATTCCTGCGCAGTTTGATGAAAGCCGTCAGTATGAGATCGTATTCTGGGCAAAAAACGATACCAACAAGACACAGACAAGAATCTATCAGAAGGCAATTGAAGACTTTGAAAAACTCTATCCGAACATCAAGGTGAACATCCGTCTGTATACAGACTACGGAAAGATCTACAACGATGTCATCACCAATATCTCCACGAATACGACACCGAATGTATGTATTACCTATCCGGATCATATCGCCACGTATATCACCGGCAGTAATGTTGTCGTACCTCTGGATGATCTGTTTGCGGATCCGTCTTATGGATTCGGAGGATCCCAGTTGAAGTATGACGGTCCTTCCAGGGAGGAAATGATTGACGGCTTTATCGAAGAATGTTTCGTTAAGGATCACTACTACGCGATTCCGTACATGCGCTCTACAGAAGCCCTGTATATCAATAAGACTTTTGTGGAGAAACTCGGTTATACGGTTCCGGATATCGTCACCTGGGATTATATCTGGGAAGTATCACAGAAAGCTGCTGAGAAGGACGCGGACGGGACGTATAAACTGAATGGACAAAAGGTCATGCTTCCGTTTATCTATAAGTCTACGGACAACATGATGATCCAGATGCTGAAACAGAAGAATGCAGGTTATTCCACAGCAGAAGGCAAGATCGAGATCTTCAATGACACGACCAGGGAACTGTTATACACGATTTCTGAGAATACCCGGAAGAACGCGTTCTCCACGTTCAAACTCTCCGGTTACCCGGCAAACTTCCTCAATGCGGGGCAGTGTGTATTTGCGGTGGATTCTACGGCAGGTGCCACATGGATGGGCTCCGATGCTCCGCTGATCGATATTGCTGCAGATAAGATCGTACCATTTGAAACAGTTGTACGGATGATTCCCCAGTTTGACCCGCAGAATCCCAGGATGATCTCTCAGGGACCGTCTCTGTGTATCTTTAATAAAGAAGATACACAGGAAGTACTGGCCTCCTGGCTGTTTGCCCAATACCTGCTTACCAACGATACACAGATTGCCTACGCCAAAACGGAGGGGTATATCCCGGTAACGAAGAAAGCCCAGGAAGCGCCGGAGTACCAGGATTATCTGGCAAGGGCAGGGCAGGACAACAACGAGTATTACGACATCAAGATCAAAGCCTCAAAACTGATGTTGGAGAATATCCCGAATACATTTGTGACCCCGGTATTCAACGGCAGTACATCTCTGCGTGACGCTTCCGGACAGATGATTGAGGATGTCACTAAATCCATCAAACGTAAACAGACCGTGGATGATGCCTACATCGATAAACTGTTTGAAGATGTTACATCACTGTACCGTCTGGATCAGATCAGTACATCCACGGGAAAACGTGATCTCGGCCCGCTGCCCGGTACAGCCAAAGCCTTGTTATACACATTAGGCATCACATGGATCCTGATTATCATTTATGTACTCCATGAACGATATAAGAAAAAAATGTAGTAATTTTTCAAAATGACGTATAATGTTATCGTCTGTTAAAGGACAAAGGGAGAAAGAAATGAAAAAGTTAAGTAATGTATTGATGGCATCAGTTCTTGTCTTCTCTGCAGCTTGTTCTAAACCGGCAAGTAATA
>JAFRMA010000008.1 GCA_017430925.1 Solobacterium sp.
ACTCAGCGCGGCGGTCCGGGAAGTGCGGGCGGCACTGGATGCGGCCGGCATTGCCTATGACCGGAAGAAGTTCGTGCCGCACATCACCATGATCCGCAAGATGACCGGCAGCTGGAAACAGGTCCCTGCCCCCAAAGGGGACATGACCGTGAAGAGCGTCTCGCTGATGAAATCCGAGGTGAAAGACGGAAAGCGGGTCTATACGGAGATATAGTATTGTTAGTAACTACATATTCGAATCCGGTTTGATCCGGTATTTTGAACGGAATTGAGAAGGGGAAATCCCTTCCTTTTCTTTGAATATGGTAGAAAAGTACTGAAAGTTTGTGTAACCGACAGCCTCGGAAATATCATAAAGCTTATCACCGGTTTCCAGCATGAGCCGTTTGGCTTTACCAATCCTGTAATCGATTAGAAAGCTAGTGAAAGTTTCTCCGGTCTCCTCCCGGAACATCTTGGAAAAATAAGAGGGATTCAAGTAGAAAGCATTTGCCACATCCTTCATAGACAGAGGAGAAGAATAGTTTTCATGAATATAGGATATGATCTGATCGATCATATGGTGCTTGTGTTTTCCGATTCGATGGGCATATTGATCTGTGAAAACACGCAAAACCTTATAAACCTGGTTGATCAGATTGTACGGTGTGCTGATATTGTTAATCTGTTCAATACAATTAATGTATTCTGATGCCGTCTCAGCCGAAGTGGAAAGTTGAGACAGACAAGTACTGAACAGCGTATCCAAAAGGCGGATATAAAAGAGCATGAGTTTGAATTCGCTGACCGGATCCGTCGTATTAAGAATAAACTCATGGACGAGCTGGTCGGCGTTTTTCTTTACTGAGTCATAATCACCGGTACGCACTTTGGCGATTAGCGAGGAAAAATCGTAGTTGCTGTACACATCCAGATAATGGAAAGCCTGCGGTATAGTTTCCGGGCTTTCCGTGTCGGAGGAAGCCGACCTTGAGAGAGGAAAGATCTGGGTTTTTCTGTATGAATTCTGAATTTCGGAATAATTGGTGGCTATCGTACCGAATGTATATTCCAGCTGCATTCGTGTATCCGAATATAATTGTCTGCTCATCTCGTCTAGAGTCTGTTTTCCCAAAACGATAAAATCAGAGTCCGGTAGGTCGCTGAAAAGGATCATGACTAGTTTTCCATTATATAGAAATACATAGGAACCAGGAAACACAGACTGCATGATAGCTGAAAGGCGTTCATGGAGCTGATGTACCGTGAGGGCTGTATCAAAACCGTCGTTCAAGGCGGAGAAACTGTCACTGCGGACATTTGCGGAAACAACAAGAGCTTTATGGCAGGGAAACGAAATGTTGAGCCAAGCAAGAGGCAGTTCACCGAATTCTTCGGAAGCAATCTTTCCGGAGACCAGTATTCCCAGCATATAAGAGGTAAGCTCTTTGGGCGCTTTTTCAATATTGTTCAGCCAGATTCTTTCATGATTCTGGCGGTTCAGCCGGTCTATACAGGCCTGTACACTCTTGATCAGATCTCTTTCATCGATCGGTTTCAGCAGATAGTCTGATGCTCCCAGTTTCAGTGCGGACTGGGCATAATCAAACCGATCATAGCCGCTGATCATGATCATCTGAGGGTACAATGCACTTTCGTTCAGGCTACGCATGAGATCGATACCGTTCAGGAGAGGCATGTTGATGTCGGAGATAATGATATCCGGTTCCTGTGCGATGGAAACAGAAAGGGCTTCTTCACCGTTTTCCGCCTCTAATACAGTGGAAATGCCGAGGACTCTCCAGTTTATGGTTTTGAGCAGCCGTCTTCGCAGCCACAGTTCATCTTCGACGATCAGTAGTGTATACATGGGTTTCTCCGTCAGGATGCGCAGTGATCCAGAATGATTTCTACGGTAGTACCTTCACCATAAGTGCTGGACACACGGATGAAGGAGTCTTCACCGTATTGGGTCTTCAGCTGATAGTTTATATTTCGCAGAGCATATCCCTTGTTGTTCGTTGTGGATTCAAAATTGAAATCGTTAAGACGCTGGTTAATATCCTGGACTTCTGTTTCCATCAGCCCGCTGCCGGAGTCGGAAATGAGGATCCGCAGCCGTTTTTCTTCGAAGCCGGCATGAATACTGATCTTCCAGTTGTCTCTCTGATTTCGGAAGCCATGAATAATGGAGTTTTCTATAACAGGCTGCAGCAGAAATTTGGGAACCATGACCGGCCAAACGTCATCAGCGATATCTGCATGGAAAGCCAGAATATAGTTCATGCGTATGTTCTGTACAATGACATACTGCTTGGACAGTTCATAAGCGTCTCGGAAAGGAACAGATCCTCTTCCTCCGGAAAGAGCAATGCGGAAATACTTGGACAGAGCCATGACCAAATCGGCTATTTCGTCCTGTCCGTTGATCCGAGCCATACTGTAGACAGACTCCAGAGAGTTATAGATCATATGGGGATTAATTTCTGTCTGAAGTCGTCTGATCTCAGACGAGGTACTGGAGGTACGCTGTTTTTCAATCTGTATGGAAATGTCATCGATAGAAGAGATCAGTTCGGCCAAGGAGCCCCTGAGTACGGGATCTGCGGAAAATACATCTGCAGAAGGGGAGGACTTTTGCAGCTGCCTATCTGTGGCCCAAGAAGAGATTGCCCGGATAGCATTTGCCAGTTTCCGGGCTGTTCGCTGCTGCCAGCGGTAGAACAGCCATGTGAACAGCAATGCAATCAACAGCGAGCAGATCATTAGGAGGATCACAGAAGGTCTGATTAGCAGAGGGTTGTGAAGCAGGCTGGAACAGTCTGTGACAATGACACAGTACCAGTTATTGAAATCAGAGTGTACATAGTTCAACAGATAGTCTGTATCATTGAGTGTGATCTCGGAGTAGACTCCGGGAGAGGATTTCTGGATGCGGTCAAAAATCGACACGTATTTGGGATAGAAACTCCCAATCTCACTTTGTTTCATAGAGGACATCGGTCGTCCGTAGGAGTCCAGGATCAGCGCATAGGTCGGTGTTATGTTCAGGTTTTCCGTAAGCAGTTCATTGATATACTGCTCTTTTACACATGCGGTCAGGATCACATCTTGATCATTACTATCTTTTCGGGAATAGTTCTTCGCAAAATTGCGTTCCGACTGCAGTGTGGCATTGTAGGGATTGATCAGCATACTGCTAAGGGGGACGGAGATCCCCCATCGGTTTTCGGGGAGAGCATGAAGGTCATAGTCACTGTAGTTAACATTGTCAAAAGCTGTATAATCGGAAAGCAAAATGGTGGCACAGCCGGAAAGATACAGATAAAAATTACGGAATCCTTCTACCTCAAAATGATCCTGGAGCATGACGGTGTAATCATTAAAGGCTGTGGAGGCAGAGTCATATAAAGCCTTTGTATCAGAAGAGGAATCGGTATGCATGATAATATGCTTCTGGGATAACGTGGTGATCAGCTGTGTGGAGACAGTGTCCACAGCAAATAGTTTCTGTTCAATATTTACAACATTGGAAGACAAAGTATTCTGAATAGCACTGTAGCTGTACTCTTTTATGCTGTCAGTGTATCGGTAATAGATAAGATTGAGTCGCCAAAAGTATTTATTGATGGCGGCAGTTACAAGTAACCATTGATCTTGTTCGTTGACGACTGAGTACAGTTCATGAATTGCAGACAGTGGAA
>JAFRMA010000057.1 GCA_017430925.1 Solobacterium sp.
GAGAAAACAAAAACCCGGCGGCTGGCAAGGCAGAACCGGGTCATGGCTGAAGTTGAATACTATGTCCCCTGCATGGACGAGCACAGTGAAGCCTACAAGGTCAAAGGCAGATATGTCACGGTCACAGGGATGGTAGAGGAAGTGGACCCTCACCGGCAGATACTACGTGTGCAGGGACAGGAGTTCTCGTTCATTGACATTTACAGAATTCTCATAGTTCAAACAACATTGTGACTAGATAGGCTAAAAGTAGAGGACTCTTCTTTAAAAATACATCACTTTTATCAATCTTTAGTCTTCCCTTTCCATCCGAATCAATTAGAAAAAAGTGACGTAAAACGCCGTCATTAGAATAACCACGAATTATAAAACAGGGATTTCTCCCTGTTCGTCTTAGTGTTCGTAATGTTTTGCGACATCCTGCAGATACTGTATGATCGGGAGATGCTGAGGGCATACTCCTTCACACTGTCCGCACTGGATACAATCCGAAGCCTTACCAAAGGTCTTGTTCAAGATCTGGTAGTTGGTGAAGTTGATCGTCCAGCCCTTTTCTTCCAGGTCTTCACGCATATCTTCGTTGTAGATGGAGAAATACTGCGGGATGGAGATATGCATCGGACATCCTTCCGTGCAGTAGGAACAACCTGTGCAGGGAACTGTGATCTTACTGTTGATCATATCCGCAGCCTTGAAGCACAGTGCTTTCTCTTCATCGGTCAGCGGTGTGAAGTTCTCCATGTAGCTGAGATTATCTTCCATCTGTTCCAGATTACTCATCCCGGATAGTACAACCATGACTCCTGGCTGACTTGCCGCAAAGCGGATCGCCCAGCTTGGCACGGACATCTCCGGATCTGCCGATTTGAACATCTGTTCTACATCTGCCGGTACTTTTGCCAGTGTACCGCCTTTTACCGGCTCCATGACAATGACCGGTTTATTATGCTTTACTGCTGTTTCTAGAACTTTTCGCGACTGGATCCATTCACTTTCCCAATCCAGGTAATTTAACTGGATCTGTACAAACTCCATCTCCGGGTGTTTCGTCAGGATCTCATCCAGAAGTTCCGGAGTATCGTGGAAGGAGAATCCCGCATGTTTGACCAGTCCCTGGGCTTTCTTCTCCAAAAGCCAGTTGAAACAGTCAAATTCTTCATACTTCGGATACATAGCCGCTTCAATACCGTGCAGGAGATAGTAGTCAAAGTATCCTGCGCCGGTCTTTTCCAGCTGTGCGTTGAAAACTTTGTCTCTGTCCTCCAGGGAGTTGATGAATCCCGCATGGAGTTTTGTCGCAAGCGTAAAACTCTCTCTGGGATAACGGCTGACCAGGGCTTCCCTGGCTACGTTTTCACTTGCGAAGCCGTTATACATCCAGGCTGTATCAAAGTAGGTAAAACCTTTCTCCATAAACAGATCCACCATCTGTTTTACTTGTTCAATATCGACATCCGCCGCATTGGAACTGTCATTGACAGGAAGACGCATCAGGCCGAAACCCAGTTTCTTTGCAGGTTTGAATTCCATCTCGTTAATTCCTTTCTGTTTCTATATAAGTTTGTTATCTGTATGTCTGATTCGTACAGACTCGTCCCGTATTTATCATAAAGCATATCCAAGCTATAAACATATACTTATAATTCATATCTATCCATGCAGTAACCGCATAGTTGATCAGGATAAGATGATCTTCTGGTTTGTATTAAGTAAGGAAAAAGAGAGTCTGTAAACTCTCTTGTTTCAACGATGAATCTCTTACTTTTGTGTCAGTACTTTCTTCAGATATTGTCCGGTCCAGGATGGTTCATAGTCCGCGACAGTTTCCGGTGTGCCTTCCACAACCACAGTACCGCCGTTATCGCCGCCCTCCGGTCCCAGATCGATGATCCAGTCTGCGCACTTGATCACATCCAGGTTATGTTCAATCACGATCACGGTATTCCCGGAATCAACGATTCTCTCCAGCACCGCAATCAGACGTTTGACATCATCGGTATGTAAGCCGGTTGTGGGTTCATCCAGGATATACACGGTCTTGCCGGTAGGCTTCTTCTGCAGTTCACTGGCCAGCTTTACTCTCTGGGCTTCGCCTCCGGATAATGTCGTGGAGGATTGGCCGAGTTTGATATAGCTCAGACCGACATCGTTAAGAGTCTGTAACTTATTGCGGATCTTGGGATGATTCGCGAACAGGGTCAGGGCTTCTTCTACAGTCATTTCCAGGACATCGTAGATATTCTTTCCCTTGAAGGTACACTGCAGGGTTTCTTCGTTATAGCGCTTGCCATGGCATACTTCACATGGGACATAGACATCCGGCAGGAAGTTCATGGATATGGTCTTTATACCGTCTCCCTGACAAGCTTCACAGCGTCCTCCCTTGACGTTGAAGGAGAATCTGCCCTTGTCATAACCGCGCATACGTGCTTCCGGAGTATTGGCAAAGACTTCACGGATATCGTCAAATACACTGGTGTAGGTGGCCGGATTAGACCGTGGTGTACGTCCGATGGGATCCTGGTCGATCTGTACAAGTTTATCAATGTTGTCCAGTCCCTTGATCTTCTTGAACTTCCCGGGTTTGATCTTGGTTCTGCCGAGATTCTGGCGTACTGCCTTCATGAATACTTCGTTGACCAGGGTGGATTTCCCGCTTCCCGAGACACCGGTGACCAGAATCAGTTTACCCAGGGGGAATTTCACGTTGATTTCCTTGAGGTTGTTCTCTGCGGCACCGATGACTTCTACGGCTTTACCGCTTCCTTTTCTTCTCTCTTTCGGGATATCGATACGTTTCTTACCGGATAGATACTGACCGGTGATGGATTCCGGGGTATTCATGATATCCTGCGGCGTACCGTTGGCGATGACTTCTCCGCCGTGGATGCCTGCCCCGGGACCGATATCCACGATCCAGTCTGCGGACAACATGGTTTCTTCGTCATGTTCAACAACGATCAGGGAGTTGCCCAGATCACGCATGTTCTTCAGGGTGGTGATCAGTTTGGCGTTATCTCTTTGGTGTAAGCCGATACTTGGCTCATCCAGCACATATAAGACACCGGTCAGGTGGGAACCGATCTGGGTTGCCAGACGTATACGCTGGGCTTCTCCTCCGGATAATGTACCCGCAAGACGGTTCAGGGTTAGATACTCCAGTCCAACATCTTTCAGGAAAGACAAACGGTTGTGGATCTCCTTTACCACCAGTTCCGCAATCTGGGCCTGGGTTTCATTTAACTCGACATGTTCAAGCCAGGATAACGCGCCGGTTACGGATTGTTCGGTAAACTCATGAATATTCTTATCCCCGACCTTGACACTGAGTGCTTGTTCGTTGAGTCTCTTTCCTCCGCACTTGGGACACGGGGATTCCATCATAAAAGACTGGTACCACTCCTTGGACATGGAGCTGCTGGTTTCCACATATCTGCGTTCAATCAGGCTCTTTACGCCTTCGATATAATCGTTGCGGGTATAGGTATTCCCTCCCGAAGAAGTAATCGAGTACTTGATCGGGCGGTCACTTCCGTAGAGGATGGCGTGTAACTGTGTCTTGGTCAGTTTCTTGATCGGTGTATCCAGATCTACCTTGTAGGCACGGCACAGGGTCGCAAATGTCTGCCACTCGATATTCTCCGTATCCACGATATTCCTGTAGTAACGGATGCCTCCCTGGCGTATGGATTTGGAGGGGTCCGGAATCAGGATATCAATATCCACTTCTTCGGTGACACCCAGTCCGTGACATACATCACAGGCACCCAGAGGCGCGTTGAACGAGAACAGGCGTGGTTCCAGCTTGGGCACCGAGAACCCGCAGATCTTACAGGCATAGTTACAGGAGAACAGGGTTTCTTCTTCTCCGTTCTGGACGATAGCCATACCATCCGCAAGAGATAACGCAGTCTCCAGAGAGTCATGAATTCTTCCCCGGGAGTCTTCGCGTTTGATGATACGGTCAATCACCACATCGATATCGTGTTTCTGGTTCTTTTCCAGATTGATTTCATCTTCCAGAAGACGTATTTCTCCGTCTACCTTGACCCGGACATATCCGTCTTTCTGCAGTTTCTCAAAAGTATCCTTATAGGTTCCCTTCTTATTGCGGATGATCGGAGCCATGATCGTTAATCTGGAACCATCTTCCATAGCCATAACCTGACTGACCATCTCGGTAATTGTCTGACCGGTGATCGGGATATTGTGATTGGGGCAGTACGGGATACCTGTACGCGCATATAAAAGACGCAGGTAGTCATAGATCTCCGTGACTGTGCCTACCGTGGATCTGGGGTTGTTTGAGGTGGTTTTCTGGTCAATGGAGATCGCGGGTGAGAGTCCTTCGATTTGTTCGACATTGGGCTTGTCTACACCGCCGAGGAACATTCTGGCGTAGGCGCTGAGGGACTCCACATACCGTCTTTGTCCTTCGGCATAGATCGTGTCAAATGCCAGGGACGTCTTTCCGCTTCCGGATAATCCTGTCATGACGACCAGTTTATTCCTGGGGATTTCCAGAGATATGTTTTTCAGGTTATTCTCCTTGGCACCATGGATAATAATCTTATCTAGTTCCATTATTTACTCCTTTTTGGCGATATCCGAGAGATCCGCAAGCATCTGCCAGGCTTCACGCGGGGAGATATCATCCACGCTTATCTGTTTCAGCTTATCCAGGATCTCCTTCGCCTTCGGGTCTTCTTTCTTCATTTCTACCAGCTGGTAGGTCTGCTGGACAACTCTCTTCTTGGATTCCAGTTCTTTCTGCAGGGAGGCGGCACGGGCAAGTACGGTTTCCGGTAATCCTGCCAATCTGGCAACGTTGATACCGTAGGAGCGGTCTGCGCTTCCGTTCTTGATCTTGTACAGGAAGGTGACTTCGTTGTTGGTTTCCTTCACCGCGACATGGACATTGCGGATACCGTCAACCGTATCACTGAGAGAGGTTAGCTCATGGTAATGTGTACTGAACATGGTCTTGGCATGAATACAGGCAGCGATGTATTCGATCATTGCCTGGGCAAGTGCCATACCATCGTAGGTGGATGTGCCTCTGCCGATCTCATCAAACAGGATAAAAGATCGTGGTGTAGCCTGCATCAGGGCATGGTTGGCTTCGGTCATTTCCACCATGAAGGTAGACTGACCGGAGAGGATATCATCACTGGCGCCGATCCGGGTAAAGATCTTGTCAAAGACTGGCATACGGCACTGTCTGGCAGGCACGTAACAGCCCATCTGAGCCATGATGATGATCAGCGCTGTCTGTCTCATGTATGTGGATTTACCGCCCATATTCGGCCCTGTAATCAACAAGATACGGTCCTGGTCATCCATCTTGACATCGTTTGCGACATACTTGGGATCTTTCATCATCTGGTCCAGGATCGGGTGTCTGCCATGGGTGATATTTAATTCACTCTCCGTAAATTCCGGACGGACATAGCCGTAGCGGGAACTGATCTCCGCCAGGGATGCGTAACAATCGATCTCCGCCAGAGCCAGCGCAAGTTTCTGTAACTTCGGCAATTCCGCGCGTATTCTGTCCAGGATCTCACTGAATAACCTGCGTTCTATGCGGATAGCGTTTTCTTCCGCGTGCAGGATCATGTCTTCTTTTTCCTTTAATTCCTGGGAAATGAAACGTTCGTTGTTTACCAGGGTCTGTTTACGTACATAGCCCCAGTCATCCTGTACCTGCTGGGCTGCGGCTTTGGAGATTTCAATATAATACCCGAAGACCTTATTATAACCAATCTTCAAGGTCTTGATTCCGGTCTTTTCTCTTTCTTTGGCTTCCATCTCACTGATGAACTTACGTCCGCTGCGCTGGATCTTGCGGGCTTCATCCAGTTCGTCGTTATAGCCGTCACGGAAGATACCTCCATCGGACATCTGTACGGGAGGTTCCTCCACAAAGGCATCCGACAACAGATCATTCAGTTCGGATAAAGGATCAATACCGGCATAGATGCCAAAAGCTTCCGTACGGACATCCTCCAGAATTCCCGGTACTTCCGCAAGGGTCTTGCTCAGACGCAGGCAGTCTATTGCGTTTGCTGTATTCATTGCGCATCTGCCGATCAGACGCTGTAAATCATAGATCTTACCCAGATGGTCACGGAGATCCTGGCGCTTCATGAACTCCTTACGCAGGTATTCCAGACGGTCATACCGTTTCTCAATCTCATTCTGGTTAACCAGGGGTTTTTCAATCCATTTACGCAGTAAGCGTGAGCCCATGGCACTGCGGCAGACATCCAGGAATGTCCACAGGGTTTCTGTCTTATTCTGATAACGCAGAGGAGTAATCAGTTCCAGGTTCTGTCTGGTATTGAGATCCATGTACAACGTATCGTTTTCATTCTCGATCGTGCATACACCGAGATGACCAATCACATGTCTCTGGGTTTCTTCCAGGTAGTTCAGCATACGTCCGTAGGCCGCAAGCTGATAGTCTTTACGCAGATCTTCGCATAACGGCAGATATTCCGGCTTGATCTGTGTTTCATCACAGTAAGAGATCACGATCTGCATTTCCCGGATCATCTTCAGTGTGCGTTCATCAAAGTTCTTCTGTACGACGATCTCCCGTACATCATTTCTGAGCAGGCACTGGGTCAGGGCAGAGAAGTTGTGGTCACAGTTCTGCAGGGTATTTTCACCGGTGCTGGCTTCTGCGATGGCCAGGGCATATCCATAGCCGTAATCCTCAATAGCCGCAAGATATACGCTTGTCTTTTCATCCGTGATTTCTTCCATGACGGTTCCCGGCGTAACAATACGGATGACGTCACGTTCCACCAGACCGACAGCTTCCGCAGGATCCTGCATCTGTTCCACAATACCGACTTTATACCCACGCTGTACCAGTCTCTGAATGTATGTGCTTACCGCATGGTGAGGAACCCCGCACATCGGGATCCTGTCCTTGACTCCCGCGCTCTTGCCGGTGAGTACCAGGTCCAGTTCACGGCTGGCAATCTTCGCGTCTTCAAAAAACATCTCGTAGAAGTCTCCGACACGGTAAAAGATCAGGGTATCTTCATACTGTTCCTTGACTTTCAGGTACTGCATAATCATCGGTGTATAGGTTTCTGCCATAGTTCCTCTTTCGTACTGACATATTATACCAAATCCTGTGATTCTTTCGAGGAGATAATACTTGCGTAAATCACATGTACTTGAGACGATTATGGTAACAGGCAGTCTTCAGTAAAACAATTACGTTTTCATACTGTATTCAGACATACAGCTATAATTCGGGAAGGAGAATCAACCATGAATATACAATCATTGAACGGAACCTGGCAGATGAAAGGCTATGGGAGTGAAGTGGTCACCGGACAGATCCCCGGATCGGTCTATTCCTTCCTGCTGGATCAGGAGCTGATGGAGGATCCGTATTACCGTGACAACGAACTGGAAGCCCTGAAACTCATGGATCAGGACTATGGATTCTGCCGTACTTTTAACACGGATATCCGCATACTGTCCTGCCGGAACCAGGTACTCCGGTTTGACGGTATTGATACGCTTGCGGAGATCTTTCTTAACGGAGTGAAACTGGGTAAGGCGGATAATTTCCACTGCTGGTGGGAATACGATGTGAAAGACATC
Organism: Solobacterium sp.; assembly: GCA_017430925.1. Lineage (GTDB taxonomy): Bacteria > Bacillota_I > Bacilli_A > Erysipelotrichales > Erysipelotrichaceae > Bulleidia. The sequence continues at coordinate 7,627 of JAFRMA010000057.1, forward strand.
CTCAAAGAGAAAGAGAATCTGCTGGAAGTAAAGATCTTTTCTCCGACAAGGTATATTGCGGAAAAGGAGAAGGAATATCATCTGGGCGGTGCCAAGGAAGCCATGGCGGGTTTCCCGCATATCCGCAAGCCTCATTGTATGTTTGGCTGGGACTGGGGTCCCCGGCTTCCGGACGCAGGAATCTGGCAGGATGTAAAGCTCCTGGGCTGGGACCATTCCCGGATCACCGATGTGCGTATCCGGCAGATCCATGCGTTTAAAGGCGGTAACGACGTCAGGATCAAAGTGGATGTCACACAGACCGGGGATTCTCCGGTGATCATCACATTACGTGAACCGCAGAAAAACAACCGCACGGAAACTGTGTGCCGGAATCTGAAAAACCACGAAGAATTCCAGGTGCCGGACCCGCAGTTATGGTGGCCCAACGGACTTGGGGATCAGCCGCTGTATACCGTTACCGTAACCCTGCAGGATACATCCGAAGAAACCGTAATCAAACGTATCGGTCTCAGGACACTGACCATGCGTCTGCACGATGATGAATGGGGACAGACCTTCGCGGCAGAATGCAACGGACAAACATTCTTCACCATGGGCGCGGATTATATCCCGGAAGATAATCTCTGGAGCCGCAGAAGTTACGAACGTACAAGAAAACTCCTGGGGATATGCCGGGAATCACACTTTAACGCGATTCGTATATGGGGTGGAGGTTATTATCCGGATGACTATTTCTATGACTTATGTGATGAGTACGGAATTGTTGTCTGGCAGGACATGATGTTTGCGTGCGCGAATTACCGTCTGACCGAGGAGTTTATCGAAAGTATCTCCTGGGAAGTGACACAGCAGGCTAAACGTCTGCGTCATCATGCAAGTCTGGGAATCTGGAGCGGAAATAACGAGATGGAGATGTTTGAAGTCCTGGGTAACTTTGACAGTGACGATCAGACCCGCCGGGATTATCTGATCCAGTATGAATACATCATTCCTGAAATCCTCAGAAAAGAGTCTCCGGATACATTCTACTGGCCTTCTTCTCCGTCCTCCGGAGGCGCATTCGTCAATCCTTCAGATAGTAACCGCGGGGATGTCCACTACTGGGATGTCTGGCACGGCGGAGTTCCGTTTACCGAGTACCGTAAGTTCTATTTCCGGTATTTATCCGAGTTTGGCTTCCAGTCTTTCCCGGGTATGGAAACAGTTAAAAGCTTTACCCTCCCGGAGGATCGAAACATCTTCTCACGGATCATGGAGATGCACCAGAGAAATACCGGTGCCAACGGCAAGATCCTGCAGTACCTGTCACAGACGTACCTGTATCCCACAAGCTTTGAGACGCTGCTGTATGCGTCACAGTTACTTCAGGCGGAAGCGATCTGCTATGGTGTGGAACATTTCCGCAGAAACCGTAACGATGACCGCTGTATGGGTGCTGTATACTGGCAGTTAAACGATATCTGGCCGGTCGCTTCCTGGGCATCAGTAGATTATTATTACCGCCGGAAAGCATTACAGTACTATGCGAAACGCTTCTTTGCGCCGGTGATGATTTCCTGTGAAGAGGTCAATGAGATCACGGTACGGGGATCAGTGACCGCACAGCCTTCACCGAATATCAGTACAGCTAAACTATGCGTAACCAACGAAACCTGGGATACTGTCAAGGGAACAGTGGTATGGTCATTGTGTGATCCTTTCAGCAATGTGATCCGTGAAGGTTCTGAGGAAGTAACTGCAGCACCGTTCTCGAGTCTGTGGCTGGAGGAGATGGACTTCTCCGATACAGAATATCTGGATAATCATCTGAGTTATTGTTTCATCACAGAAGACGGAGAGAAGATCAGTGAAGGCAGTGTCCTGTTCACGGCGCCGAAGCACTACCATTTCAAAGATCCGGAATTGAAGATCGATATGGATCCTGACAAAAAAACAGTTACGATTACCGCAGGTACTTATGCGAAATCCGTGGAGTTATATTCGGATGAAGGATACGTGGAGTTTACCGACAACTACTTTGACATGGAGGCCGGCACCAGAACCGTACAGATCATTGAGGGTAGTGGTCTTACGCTGAAAGCCAGATCTGTCTACGATATCCGGTAATCAAAGTCAGACACATGGGCGAAATAAAAACCAGGTGTGTAAGAACACACCCGGTTTTTTACGTTGTAGATTCAGGTTTTATTTACACTCGAGTTTATCCAGTGTACATGTCTTGGCGATGGATTTGCGGATCGCTGCACGTAACGGCAGTACGCTTGCCGGAGATACGGACAGTTCGTCAATGCCGATAGCGAGGAATGTCTCCAGAAGTTCAAGATCAGCGCCTAATTCACCACAGATACCTACCCAGATACCATTGTGGTGAGCTGCGTCTGCGGTCATCTTCAGAGCACGTAATACTGCCGGATGATGCGCATCAAAGAACTTGCCGAGGTCATTTGCCTGTCTGTCGCATGCCAGGGTGTACTGGGTCAGGTCGTTTGTGCCGACAGAGAAGAAGTCTACTTCTTTCGCCAGTTCTTCCGCCATGAATACGGATGCCGGTGTTTCAATCATGATACCAAGTTCTGTATCCGGGTTAAACGGAAGACCTTCTTTCTTCAGTTCCTTCATGACAGCTTCACATGCGCGCTTACATTCACGTACTTCCCAGACTGAGGTGATCATCGGGAACATGATTGCGATCTTACCGTAAGCGGATGCGCGGTACAGTGCTCTTAACTGTGTGCGGAATACTTCCGGTCGGTTCAGACAGATACGGATCGCGCGAACACCAAGTGCCGGGTTCTCTTCCTTTGCCAGGTTGAAGTAAGGAACCTGCTTGTCAGCGCCGATATCCAGTGTACGGATAATCACAGTCTTGCCGTTCATCGCTGCCGCAACGGTCTTGTACGCTTCAAACTGCTGGTCTTCTGTAGGATAGTCATCAGACTTCAGATACAGGAATTCGGAACGGAACAGACCGATACCCTGTCCGTCATTATTCAGTACAGCAGTAACATCATCCGGTGAACCGATGTTGCAGTAGACCTTGACATGACGACCGTCAAGAGTCACATCTTCCTGACCCTTCATGGTCTCCATGAGTTCTTTCATTTCCTGCTGTTTCGCGAACTTGTTACGGAATACTGTCAGTGTCAGTTCATCTGGATCAAGGACGACTTTACCGGTTTCACCGTCGATATACGCGGTTCTGCCCTGGTAGGCTTCTGTCAGTTCTTCTCCGCATCCGCAGATTGCCGGAATACCCATGGTACGTGCAAGAATCGCAGTATGTCCGTTACCGGAACCTTCTCTTAACACAAAGCCCAGAATCTTGGATTTATCCAGCTGTAATGTCTCGGACGGTGCCAGATCATCTGCCGCAAGAATTACCGGTTCTTCGGAATCAATTCCGCCTTCCGCAATACCCATCAGGTTATTCAGAATTCTCTGTGTTACGTCACGGATATCGGAAGCTCTTGCCTGCATGTATGCGTCATCCATTGCCGCAAACATCTCCGCAAACTGTTCTCCTGCTGTCTTTACCGCATACTCAGCGTTGCAGTTCTCTTCTTCGAGGCAATCGTTGATGGTTTCGACATAGTCATCGTCTTCCACAAACATCGCATGTGTTTCAAACAAGATCGCACTTTCGTCACCAGCTTCTTCACGGGCTTTCTCTGCCAGTGCTTCCAGCTGTTCGATGGATTTCGCTTTCGCTGCTTCCAGACGCTCTTTTTCCGCATCCAGGTCATCTACGGTAACCTTGGTGATGGTTGTGTCAGCTTTTTTATAGAAATACAACGGTCCGTTAATAATACCCTTGGACGCGCCTTTACCTTGAATTAAGATCATATACTTTCTCCTCCCTGAGAAAACAAGAAAGCCGCCGGTTTCAATAAGTCAGCGGCTTTCGGTTAGTATTACAGATTTTCCTTTAAGAACGCTTCCAGAGCAGCGAGAGCTGCGTCTTCATCGCCGCCTTCGACCTGAATTGTAACTTCGTCTCCAGCCTTAACACCAAGGTTCATCAGTTTCATCAGCTGAGAAGCCTTAACTGTCTGGTCACCCTTGGTCAGGAATACAGTTGTACCCTCAAAAGACTTTGCGAGTTTGGCAAGAAGTCCGGCAGGACGGGCATGAATTCCAATCGGATCGGTAATAAGATATTTGAATTCTTTCATGATGTGCTCCTTTCAATTGTCTTACACATTTATTTTAACATCATCGTAATCATCACTGTTAGTTAATAATGTGACTACAATATCCGGATGTCCGGCAGCTTTGATCTTTTCTCTGTTGAACTTGATCAGAGGCTGACCGGCTTTCACTTTATCTCCGGCCTTTACGAATACTTCGAAGCCGTCACCGTTCATCTCTACGGTATCAACACCGACATGGATCAGCATTTCCATATCTTCCGCACCGGTAATACCTACGGCGTGCTTGGATTCCGCGACAGAAGAGATTTCTCCGTCATATGGTGCAACAACCGTTTCATTCTCCGGCCAGATACCTACGCCTTCACCGAGAATACCCTGTTTGAATGTTTCATCCGGGATCTCTGTGTAAGGAACTACCTTACCTTCAACAGGAGCCTTGATCTCACCTGCAGAACAAGAGATGACCGTCTTTTCCGGAACTTTGTATTCGACTTCTTTTACCGGTTCCGGTGCTTTTACAACCGGAGCTTCGGTTTCTTCAGTTTCTTCTTTCCAGATAAACCAGGTGATTGCGAAGGCAATACCGCCGGCAATCAGAAGAACGATCGTATACTGCATAGGATTGGATACAGTCAGATAACCAGGAATACCGGTTACACCGTATGCTGTAGCACCAAAGCCGAGTAATGCAGCAACCAGGGCACCGATGGCACCACCGATCATACCAGCCACAAACGGCTTGAAGAAACGCATGTTAACACCGAAGATTGCAGGCTCGGTAATACCAAGAGCCGCAGACAGAGAGGACGGAATCGCAACCGACTTTGTCTTCTGGTTGGCAACTTTCAGACCTACCGCAAGACATGCGCCGAACTGTGCGAAGTTCGCTGCCGAAGCGATCGGCATCCAGGTATTCAGACCACTCTCCGCAAGCATACCTGCTTCGATGACGTTATACATATGATGGAGACCCATAACGACTGTACAAGGATACAGAGCACCCATAGCGCAGGCGCCCAGAGGATTGCGTACGAGGACTTTCGCTCCTGCCAGAACCCATGTTTCCAAGGTGGAGAAGATCGGTCCGACGATCCACAATGTAACAAGCGCGGTAACCAGAACTGTGGTCAGCGGGGTGACAAACAGGTCGATCATTTCCGGAACATGCTTGTGCAGCCATTTCTCAACCTTGCACATGATGAATACGGCAATGATGACAGGGATGACATGTCCCTGATACCCCGACCGTTGTATGGTTACCAGATTCCCGATCAGATGCCACTTCGGAATAATACCGTCGGTAACACCGAAGAAGGAATTGATGGCCTCAGTATTCGCCACATTCCAGCCGTTCAGGAACGCGGACTGGATCATCAGAAGACCGATAACACCGCCGAGGAAGATATTCCCTCCGAACACTCTTGCGGCAGATACGGCGACGATAACCGGCAGATACGCAAACGCTGTATTCGCTACTGTATCCAGGAAAGCGAACCAGTCAGAACCACCGAAGCCAAGCCCCGGTACCTTAGCCAATGCCTCGACCAGACCCATCATCAGACCGGAAGCGACGATTGCCGGAAGAATCGGTACGAATACGTCACCGACAGTCTTCAACATCTGTTTCCAGATCGGCTGTTTCGCAGCTGCGGCAGCCTTAACATCATCCTTTGTGCCTGCCTGTACACCGGTAACGGAAATAAACTCATCAAATACCTTGTTTACCGTACCTGTGCCGATGATCAGCTGAAGCTGACCGTTAGACTCAAACATCCCCTTAACACCATCTACGTTTTCCAGAGCTTTCTTGTTCACCTTTGCGTTATCCGCAATAACAAGACGGAGTCTGGTGGCGCAGTGTGCTGCACTGATAACATTCTCACCGCCGCCGATATTGGCTGCGATTTCTTCAGCGCATTTTCTGTAATCCAATGCCATATATTATCTCCTCTAGTTTAAATGTAACCGTTTACAACGGCTATGTCATTATTATAAGCCTAGTATTTAATTTTAACAAACTTAACTATCTTTTTTATTAGATAATCCCAGCTCCCGGAATGCCTGCGCAAGACCATCTTCCGATACCGACGGGCAGACGATCGTACTGATCTTCTTCAGGGCTTCCGCGCCGTTGTCCATACATACGGATGTGCCTACGGTCTGAATCATTTCCAGGTCATTCATACTGTCACCGAAACCTACGGTATCGCTGATTTCTTTTCCGAGATATTCACATACACGGATGATCGCCCTGCCCTTGTCAAATGCCCGGTTGACCATCTCGCCGTTGATGATACCATCACTGTTTCCCTGGATCACAAAGTCAAAGTCCTGTTCCAGGGCAGCTTTTGCGGGAGCGATCTGTTCCATATCTCCGCACATGAAGATGATCTTGTATACCGGCTGTCCGTCATACTCCTTCATCGGGCGGATACCGAGGCTTTCTTCGATTGCCCTGCGCCAGCGTTTGAGTTCAGAGTTGCCGCCCGATGCCTTAGCCATAAAATCACCGATGCCTTCATCTCCGAAAGCTCCGTCTCTGCCTTCAACGGTGCAGAATACGCCTTGATCGTGCAAAAGCTGAATTGCCTGTTCAAACTGTTCTCTGCGCATCGGATGATCGTAGATCACTTCGTCTCCGACCTGGACATAACCGCCGTTGACAGACACAAAACCGTCAAAGTCATAAGCCAGCACAGGCTTCAGCATGTTCGGATTACGGCCGCTGCACAGGAATACCTTGTGTCCGTTTTGTCTGGCTTCTTGGATTGCCTGCAGGGCGGAATCCGGCGGTACGTTGGAACCGGGTTCGGTCAGGGTACCGTCGATATCCAGAAAGATTAGTTTATTATTCATACGTATTCTCTCCTTCCGTATGGCTATTCATACTTTTTATATAACCAGCGGAATCCGTATCCTTCGATGGTTACTGCTTCAGCGGTCTGGGTTTCTCCGGTGATCAGGTCGGTAAAGGTTTCTCCTTCGCTGATCCAGGCGGTCTGGCTTAATGCGTCAAAGTTAAATAAAGCGATGAGTTTCTCCTGGTCATGGTAACGTCCCAGGGCAAGGATATGATCATTGTAGGGCTCCAGGGTCCAGACATCCGCAGATGCATCAAATACCGGATGCGCGCAGCGGATATCTTCCAGTTCTGCCAGAGACAGGTAGATCTGTCCTTCGATCGTATCCGGATCATAGCGTTTCTCCGCATTCTCCCAGGAGAAGTTTCCTCTGTGCAGGTAACGGCTGTCTGCCTGTTTCAGCGGGTCATCATGGTAAGAGAGATCATTGAACTGTCCGATTTCATCACCGCTGTACAGTACGGGGATACCGCTTTGGGTAAGCAGGAAGGCATGTAAGGTGATATCCAGACGGATAGCAGCTTCTTCCTGGACAATGTCTCCGGTCTCCCGGCTGCCTTCAATACCGCAAAGCGACGCGGTCGTTCCGCAGAGTCTGGCATCTCCCAGACGAGGGTCATCGTTATATAGTTCACCTCTTGCCATACTGCCTTCAAAGCGTCCCTGGAAGTAATCGTTCAGGAAGCGTTTGTGAGGGACTTCATCCATGCCGAAACGACGCAGGAAGTCATAATCCAGACCCCATCCGATATCGTCATGACAACGCAGGTAATTGAGGAAGGAATAGACCTTCGGGAGCTTGAATACCGTCTCTAATTGTTGTCTGAGCAGGCGTACATCGTGGGTCGCTACGGTATGCCAGGTACTTGCCATGGTCGTGACATTGTACAGCATATGACATTCCGGTTTCTCCACAGTACCGAAGTAAGGAACGACCTTGGAGGGTTCCATGACAACTTCCCCAAGTAACAGTGTGCCCGGGCAGACGATCTCACCTGCAAGACGCATCATTCTTACAAGAGTATGTACCTGCGGAAGGTTGCGGCACTGTGTACCAAGTTCTTTCCAGATATACGGGACAGCGTCCAGACGGATGATATCTACACCCTGGTTGCACAGGTACAGCATATTCTCAGTCATATCGTTGAAGACGATCGGATTGGCGTAATTCAGATCCCACTGATATGGATAGAATGTTGTCATCACGACTTTCTTTACGTCTTCACACCAGGAGAAATTCCCCGGTGCTGTCGTCGGGAATACCTGCGGGACGGTCTTTTCATATTCATTCGGGATATCCCAGTTATCGTAGAAGAAATACCGGTCCTGGTATTGTTTCTCACCGTTCTTCGCGCGTCTTGCCCACTCGTGATCTTCACTTGTATGATTCATGACAAAGTCCAGACAGATGGAGATACCGCGTCTGTGGCAGTCATCCGCCAGATCTGCAAGATCTTCCATCGTTCCCAGTGCCGGATCTACCTGACGGAAATCCGCTACCGCATAACCTCCGTCACTGCGTCCGGCAGGGCTGAGCAGAAGAGGCATCAGGTGAAGATAGTTGATACCGGCTTCCTGAAGATAATCCAGGTGTTTGTGTACACCGTTAAGGGTACCTCCGAAGCACTGGGTATACATCAGCATACCCAGAGTAGAACGATCTTTGTACCAGTTCGGATTCTTCTCTCTTTTGCGGTCCAGACGACGCAGAGATATATCACGTTTTGTGTACATTCTTTCCAGCATGGATAAGAACCAGTCAAACGCTCTCTGGTTGTTGTATAACTCCATGTAAAGCCATTTCAGTTCATCCAGATGAGTTTCCAGACGACGTGTAAAAACACCGGATATTTTAGCCATGATGATCCTCCCTAGTTTGATTTAACTCCAATTTGATTATAGTCATGCGGGTCAGGAGAACGCAAGTTATCTTTACGATGGTTACCGGCAATCGTACAATAGGTTCATGGCAGAACAATTCTCCCGGGAAGAATGGCTGAAGATCGATCTGTTTACACGTCTGCACAGATCTCGTTTCCGTATGCGTTTTACCCTGAAAGAGGCGGATCTCACTTATATTGAAGAGAAAGGGATGGAAGTGATCCGTACCCATGCGGAAGAGATCGTACGCAAAAGACTGGCCCCTGCCATGCCGAAAAACGATGGTAAACAGACACCGATGAGAGGTGCACCCAAAGGACACCCGGTATTTCTGGCCATGCATGCGACAGCGACGTGCTGCCGGGGATGTCTCTCCACCTGGCATAATATCCCCGAAGGCAGAGAACTAAGCGAACAAGAGATACAGTATATTGTCAAAGTCATCCTGTACTGGATCGAGAAAAACAAAACAAGGGAGTACTGAGAACTCCCTTGTTTTTTGACTGTTTTTGTTTCTCATTCTTCCTGTAACGTGAATTTCTTCTCCAGCCGCTTCTTACAGATGATATATGCCGGGACCGCGAAGATTGCCGTACATACCCAGGCCATCGGTGATGCCAGACACACACCGGTAAAGCCCCACCATCGTGCAAAGAACCTCGCCGCGATCAATCTTCCCACGACTTCCGTAATTCCGGTGATCATACTGGCAATGGCGAAGCCCATACCCTGCAGTACATTCGGGAAGAGATTGACACAGGCGAGGAACACAAACCCTGCCGTACAGATCAGGTTTGCCTTATACCCCAGTTCAATCACCTCCAGCGGCGCATCCTTCACAAAGATATTCAGCATCCCCTTACCAAACAGATAGGAGATCAACAGAGCCGCCAGAGAAATCCCCGCCTCAATCATGAACGCTGTACGGATCCCCTGCCCGACACGATCCAGTCGTCTGGCACCGATGTTCTGTCCTGTAAACGGAGCCATGGATTGTCCCACAGCCATGATCGGCGCCGAGAGAATACCGTAGATCTTTCCTGATGCGGTCATCGCTGCTACAGCGTTGGTTCCCATGGAATTTACCGCAACCTGCAGAATCGATATACCTGACGCGATGATGGTCAGACGGATGCCCATCGGAACACCATGTCTGAGCAGTTCTGCCGTATATTCTTTCTTCAGTTTCCAATCATCTTTCTGTATATGCAGAAGAGGTACTTTCTTGTAGATATGATAGACACAGGTCAGTCCGGAGATCAGCTGGGCTGTGACCGTAGCCAGGGCAGCACCCTTTACTCCCAGATGGAACACAAGGATAAACAACAAGTCCAGGACAATGTTGATCAGAGAAGACATCACCAGCAATAATACCGGTGTTTTACTGTCACCCAGGGAACGGATAACCGAAGCGGAATAGTTATACAACATCGTACAGGGTAATCCCAGGAAGATGATATGAATATAGTCATAGGCATATTCAAAGATCTCAGGAGGTGTTTTCATCACGACCAGGAGTCTGCGGCAGAGAATGGATACTACCGTTGTCACAACAATGGCGATGATGGCAGCCAGCTGGATCCCGTTGGCCAGATATTTTCTCAGATTCTCGTATCTTGCGCCGCCGAAACTCTGGGCAATGGATATCGCAAAACCATTACAGGTACCGGTACAGAACCAGATGACAAGAAAAGATAAAGAACCTGTAGACCCTACACCGGCAAGCTGATTCAAACCAAGTGTGCGTCCGACGATCAATGTGTCTGCGACATTATAGAACTGCTGGAAAAGATTTCCCATCAATACCGGTATGGCAAAAAAGATGATGTGCCGCAGAGGAGAACCAGTCGTCATATCTCTGGTCATATGCATTCCCCCTTTAAAACTACATACTCCGATATCCGGAATTAAACTTACAATAACAATCTTTCCTGAATAGTTCTATCACATAACATGTTTACGTATATCAACAATCTTTGATACGTACTCTAATATATTTGCTAGCGTAGCAGCCAACGGATTGCCTTGGTTATCCTCTGCCCGGCATCTTTGAAGTGATTCCCTTCATTCAGTTCAAAGATCACTTCATGTTCAGGATGTAATAATTCTGCTATCTCTGCTGTCTTCTCCTCCACTTTGGACATCAGCGGATTCCTGGTTTTCTTCTCCAGATCTCCCAGGGACAGGTAGACACGTACGGCCTTGCAAGGGTGTGTCTTCATATACGTATCCAGCTCTTTGTACCAGAGGGAACCTGATACGCTTCCCACACCGTAAAGATCATCCCGTATTGTGGAAGCGTATAAGACAAACAATCCGGCTAAAGAGTATCCAACAAGAATCTTCCTGGTCTGTGGATATTCCTGCAAGACTGTATCCAGTTCCTTCAGGAATTCATCTGCCTGACCCGCAAAGTCTTCTCCCTTGCGGAAGATCCTCTCTGCCGGCCATGGAGACATACAGCGATTCCAGTCAAAATCATAGATTCCCAGAAAACATACTCCCGGGAATTCCTGTACATAAGGATGGATATCTTCTTCACCGATCAATACAACCAGCGTGTCACCGGCACCTTCTTGTATAACCTTCATCTTGTATTCCTTTCGTTGCATGTATACATCATTTTCGTTATGATAATGTACGCAGGGAGGTTCTCCATGTCTATACAAAATAAGCGTAAATTACCACTGTCTTCGATTCTCTGGGTCATTGTATTCATCATGTTTATCGTGACCTGGCTGTTTTATCATACCACACTCTTTGTGTCCTATCGTCCCGGGGTGGAAGACTATCTTCCGGTCGAAGAATACCGGTTATATGATTCTCATAACTCAAGTGAAGATATTCTGCGGTCTCTTACAGATGTAGGTTATAATACCAGTCTGTTCTCCTCCAACGGTCTGCGCCGCACTTCACGAGGTATCCAGCCCGGTGCTTCCTGGGAGGAATTCGTGGAAGCGTACGGAGATGTCCGTGCGCAATCTTACAGCGCTTATGATTTCTCTGAGGACGAGCATTCTGACGAATACTATGACACTCATTATGTCAATGACATGACTGTACGGGAGTACGATGAGCAATACATCAAGACCGGGATCATCAACATGGATAAAGAAGAACTCGATATCGTCTTTTCGTTTTCCACACAGGGCACCGATATCATCTATACGGAAGAAGAAAGAGATAAGATGCTGGAACGGTATTATGATTCTTACTTCTCCTTCGGATTTATCCACGGATCTTTCTATCCGGCATATCATTCCATATCGTTGAATTTCACTTTCTACCCTCCGTATGAAACAGACGGATATGATACCCCGGTGCTTGAATCCATATCCCTATACAAGTGGTAGAAAACCTACACAAACGAAAAAGACCGGCAACGGTCTTTTCTATATGTTCGGTTCTTCACCATCCGCAGGTAATTTCCGGTATACACTGAAGTACATTCCCAGGAAACACGCGGTACCTCCGACCAGGTTGGAGATCGCTTCCGCCATGTATACACCATTGACCCCGAAGCCGATTCTCGGCAGTAATACCGTCAGCGGTACGACAATGATGACCTTGCGGAATAAAGAGAAGAAGATTGCTCTTTTCGTACATCTCAAAGCCGTAAAGGTAGACTGTCCGGCGCTTTGTCCTGCCATGAAGGCGAACGCGAAGAAGTAGATTTTCAGAGATGCCGTACCTACCCGGATCATCTCCGCATCGTTGGTAAAGATCTTCATCAAGGTACCGGGAACGACCAGTACAGCGACCCATGCGGCAGTCATATAGATCAGACCGGCAATGGAGATAAACCGTATACCATCCCGGATCCGGCTGTATTTTCTCGCCCCGTAGTTGAAAGACAATACCGGCTGGGCGCCCTGGGTAATACATCCTCCGGGAAGGGAAAGAATCTCACGCACACTGTTGATCACAGTCATTACACCAACGTAGATATCACCGCCGAATGTACGCAGTGTCACGTTACACAGTACATTGACCAGGGTGTTGGTGCCCTGCATCACAAATCCCGCGATACCTAACGGTACGATCTCTTTCAACAGGGAGAAGTCCGGTATCATATATTCTTTGCGGATATGATACGGGGAGCTCTTCTTCAGGAAGAAGGATACTGCCCAGATACAGGAAACCACCTGGCTGATCACGGTCGCAAGCGCAGCCCCGACAACACCCATGTGCATCACATAGATAAATACCGGGTCGAGCACAAGGTTGATCGCGGCACCGATAAAGATCGTAAACATACCCACTCTCGGATATCCCGAAGCGTTGATAAATCCGTTCAGCCCGGTAGACAACATGGCTGCCGTAGTGCCCCAGATATATACTTTCAGATAGTTATCCGCGTACGGATAGGTCACATCACTGGCACCGAAGAGATACAGGATATTCCGCTTCCAGATCAATGAGATAACCAGCAGGATCACCGACATGATTCCCAGCATGCCCGCTACCTGTCCAAGTACACGCTCTGCCTTGTCTTCGTCTTCCTGACCCCGGGCAATCGCAAATAACGGTGCTCCGCCTGTCGCAAACAAGTTCGTAAAAGCACCAACCAGGGTCGTGATCGGGAAAGCCAGACCGATACCGGTCAAAGCCAGAGAGCCGATCTCCGGAAGATGCCCGATATAGATCCTGTCGACAACGTTATACAGAAGATGGACAAGCTGCGCAAACAAAAGAGGAATTGCCTGCACCATAATTACCCGCCATACTTTACCTTTGCCAAAATCGTTTTTCATCACAGGTATTCTAACACTGTCATTTCTTTCTGTATAATAGATGCAGCATAACACATCGTTTTTGTGATAAACAAAACATACGGAGATACATTATGGACACAGTCAGTGAAGAAAGATCGTATATCGCATTTATCAGCTACAGACATAAACCGCTGGATAAACAGGCAGCGGAGATGATCCAGAAGAAGATCGAACACTTTAAGGTACCCGAAGAATATCGTGAGGCTGCCGGTGGTAAATCCTTGGGCAAGGTATTCCGGGATGAAGATGAATTACCGGCTTCTTCCAGTCTTTCCGGCAGTATTACCTATGCCCTGGATCATTCCAGATTTCTGATCGTAATCTGCACACCGGATCTTCCGTTATCCCACTGGTGTGAAGAGGAGATACGTTATTTTCTTTCTACACATGACCGTGATCATGTCCTGGCCGTACTGGCCGACGGGACACCGGATGTGTCTTTCTCTCCGTATCTACTGCATATCTACGATGAGGATGGGAATATTATCAAGGATACAGAGCCACTTGCGGCAAATATCGCAGGGCCCAATCATACCATCGACAGGAAGGCCTTCAACAAGGAGATCGTACGGATCTATGCGGCGCTATTGGGATGCCCGTTTGACGCCCTGTGGCAAAGAGAACGCAGAGACCGTACAAACCGGATCGTCCGTATCATGGGCGTGATCCTTGCGGCCATGTCTATTTTCATCGCTGTTGTATTGTCCCAGAACAAGCAGATCCAGAGTCAGAACCGCAGTCTTCAGAAACAATTGTCTTCCTCCTACGTGGAATCGGGGCAGAAGAAGCTGGAAGAGTACCGCACCAAGGAAGCTCTCAGTGATGCTGTTCATGCCCTTCTGGACGGATCTGACGAAGAACTGATCGATCCCCGTACGGAGAAATTGCTGGGAGATGCGCTTGGTATATACATGGATCAGGATCCCCGCAGCTCCCTGCTGTATGAACAGACACCGGCGATCACTTCACTGAAAGCAACCGCAAAGGGAGATCTGTTATTCATTGCGGATGAATACGGCTATGTACGCGGAATCGACGGAGAAACAGGCACGGTACGCTGGGAAACACCTACCCTGCTGAATGTTGAACAAATGTCGAATATCCCCTCAAGGCTGGAGTATCTGGAACAGCAGAATGTCCTCTTATGCAAGAATCCGGCCGATGTGACAGCGATCGATCCGGATACCGGAGACGTACTCTGGCAGTATATCTATCACACGGAAAACCAGTTCCTGACGATCTCCGGCAACCAGGACGTGTGTGTACTGGCGGAAAAAGAATACAGTTACCGTCCCCCGACCGATTTCATGTTCATCGATACGGTAACCGGCAGGGAACTGCAGAAGATCACGATAGAAAACGAAGAAACCTCGATCCGCTTATCCTCCACGTTCAGCACATCCGCTTCCTATAATGGTACATTCTCTGAGAACATGCGTTACTTCGCGTGTATCGTCTACGAGGATCCGATTGAAAACTCTCTGGATAAAGAAGGTGTCTACCGTTACTACATCCTGGATACGGAGAACGGGGAAATCGTTCATGAGGCAACCGCTGACGATCCGACCTCTTCTCCGCAGCTGGTGTACGGCATGTATCTGAATGATACCGGAGACTATCTGTTCTGTGCCCGGTACAATTCCCGTTACGGCAGTATCGTGGTAACACTTCTGGATTTTGTGAATAATCATTTCGAGAATAAGCTGACGGATGCCACGATCCATACCTCACACGGAGAAGAGATCATGGTCATGGATTACAGCGAAGTACGTACATTGCCGATGTTGTATAGTGAATATCTGGCAATCGTTTTCAACCAGAATACGATGTATATCTACCGGTTGGATGACGGTACTCTGATCAAGAATATTGAGATGTCCGGAGATATCCTGGAAGCCCGGTGGACGGACCGTGAAGAAGAAAAACTATTCCTGTTGTTATCCACAGGAACCGCGATCCATTATGATCTCGGGCATGAAGGTACGGTGTTTGAAGAGATGGTCGGTACGTATCTGGACCAGAAGAATATCTATGAGGGTGTCTCCGCGGATGACGGCTTCCTGCTGAATGAAGAGAGTGGTTTCTATTATACAGTTCCCGACGAGCAAAGATCCCGGGTGATCAGTATCCATATGGCCAGTGATCCGTTCATGGAAGAACTGGCGGATCAGCCGGAGACAAAGAACAACGTGTTCCATTTGTTGTTCTCTCCGTCCGGTGAGAAGATCTTTACATTCTGGCCGGTGGAAGAAGGCATGGATGTGCTGGTCTACGATCTTGACGGAAAGGTCACGGATCATGCACACTTCGCCGATCTGGAATCGAATATGCCGATTGCGGTCATTGATAATACACGTTTTGTCCAGGAACGCCGGATCTACAACATCAGTGGTACCGAAGCCCATCTTGAAGGTCTCAGCGACGAAGAGATCCATTCGTTCTACTACAACATCGTACATGTAAGTGATACGGAAGGAAGAGTACTCTCCTGCGGAGAAGCCGGAATCAACTCCGGGTACGGAGTAAGATTCTGGATCAACGGAGAACCGTCGGAGTATGAATGTGAGGATACGTTCCCGTTCTCTCCGGAGGTGATTGGAGGAAAAAACGGCTGGTTCCTTCTACTGGCATCCTCATACGATCAGAATTCGACTGTGGATCAATGTGTCATGGTGGATGTGGTCAACCAGACACGGTCAGTAGTTGATCTCGGTACGGAGAAAGAGAATATCGAGTTCTATGCCATGGGTGAACATGAACCGGTATTTGCGGCTGTGCGGAAAGACGGTGGGATCACTATTTACGATGTACCGACATCAGAATCCGTGACCTTGGATACCACGTATTCCGCCGGTGAGATTCATGCAGTGTGCTTCGGGGAAGATGACCGGGATCTGCTGGTTCTGACCGGTGCCGGCAAACTGGATATCTACCGCAGGGAAAGCGGTGAAATGATCTTCAGTACCTCAATATCTCCGCTGAAGTACGGGAGGATCTCCTATATCGATCCGTTCTCGGTACGGAACGATCCTGAACATCACCGAATGTATATTCTTCCGGGAAGAACGTACTACTCCGCCTACGAACAGATGATCGTCGTTGATACCGATACATGGACCGTTCTTTCGGAAACCTACAGTGTCTATGACTGGTGTTCTGCCAATGAGAAGATCTATGCATACCGGAACGGCAAAAAAGTAAACTTCCCGGCATATCACCGGGAAGAGCTTACACAGTGGGCTAAGGAAGTAACGGGAGAGTAGTCTATCCCGCAAGATCCTTCAGTACTTCCCATCCGTAATCATCTTTTGCCTGATCACTCAGGGGTAACTGGTCAAATTTAGTGAGTAAGGGATGGTGTCTCAGGGCATTATCCCTTTTTGCGTTATAACTCCAGTTGTTCATATAGTGGAAACGTGCCCAGCGTTCATGTTCAATTCGGCGCAGGGTTGTACGTTGTTCACCTGTTGTATGGGTAAAGACATCGTATGCCTTGCGGCACTGTGAGGGACTAAGCGTGTGGTCGGCATCTTTCCCGAGAAGGATCTCCACCTTGCGTAAGAGATGGTCCGCAGCCGCAAGATTGGATCTCCTGGTAAAGCTCCCGAGTTCTTCCCACGCCGGCGCGTTTTCACTGGACTGACGGTAGATCTCATGGAGGCGGATCGCTGTCTGGTTCATTCTTGTGCGCAGTACGTTGCCTACTGACCAGATTTCTTCGGCAGACCCGAACGTGATCACCTTGTCATACGCAGAAGAGATTCTGGCGTAGATCTGAGCTGTACCGGGGAAGTATCTTTGTAACTGGGTGAGGATCTCAATGTTTGTGTCTTCGCTGTCGTCACAGAGGATGATCCTGTCCGCTGTACGGATCCGTTCCGGATCCTGGTTCCAGGCGCCGTCACAGAAGACGATACCGTCTCTGTCAGAAAAGACTTCATTGACATGACAGATCTTATCCAGCTGGGGATGGTTCCGGCGGAAGTTCTCATAATCTCCGTACAGGTAGTAATGGATATGCTGGGCCGGAGAGATGACATTCATCTGTAATCCCTGTTCCAGGAGAGCTTCCGCATACTTCCCGCTGCCGATGATCAACATCGTTTCTTCCGGTCCGGTCATATACTTGTTCCAGTACATTCTTGCGCAGCACAGATACGGGTCAAACAGATGGATATCCGCTTTCAGGGTATCCGGCTCATATTCACTCCGGACATAGATCTCGGCGTCCGTATCACGCAGTTCACGTACTTTGCGGTCGTTTTCCGCGGGATCTTCACTCAGACAGAATACATATCGTTTCCCGGTTCCGTGAGCCTGATTCAGCAATTCCGGGGCATTGTAAGAAATATTTACACTGTCTGCCGTATGTACATCCTGAGCATCTCCGCAGTAGACGATCTCGGCGTTGTTATCTTCTTTCCTGATACTCTGCGCGAGGATCTGTGCTTCCGGGAAATCATCGGTAAAGATATACCATGGTTCGTTCTGGGCCTGACGGAGTTTTAACATCGGGATGAAACGGCTGCGTAAGAAGGCGGTCAGCATTCCGATTAACATGACTAATAATCCCGTACTGAAGATCTGGAATAAGGCTCCGATCAGTCTTCCCGCGGCAGTCACCGGATACGTATCCCCGTAGCCAACCGTAGTCAATGTCGTCAGGGTAAACCATACCGCGGTAGGAAGTGAACGGATATTCGCCTCTGCCGAAGCAGACTCCGCAAGTACCAAAAGACTGATCAGGATCAGATAGATCAAGACCATCCACAAGATCCATACTCTTGTACGATTCATCTTCTTCATTTCCGGTTCGCCTCATTCTTCAGGATCTCCGGGATCATCCGGAGATTATCTCTGTCTGCGTCTTTGTAATCCACCGGTTTCCCGGTAATTTCAGATTCTCTTCTGGATAGCTCGTCCAGTTCCTCCCAGGGAATCAGACAAGCGTGGTAGCGGTTCACCGTATCCTTGGCAATCCGGATACTCTTGCCTGCCTTGTATTCTTCCGCACGCTGGTTAAATACCTTGCGGGGCATGGACTGATAAGACATGGCATAGTGGAACGCGCACCAGCGCATATGTTCGGTAATACTGAGATTCTCCAGGATCTCATCGTTCTTATACCAGTGTTCCTGCATGGCCTCTTCTTTGGTAATACCGGTCATATACAGATAGGCATCCAGGAAGTCCGCACTTGCCCGGCAGCTCATCCGGCTGAAATAATCACAGTTCCGCCAGTCTTCTTCAATCGTTTTTTCTTCTTTGAGGTGATATTGATGGTTGAGGATCATGGCTCTGGCATCGATTGCGTCGCTGCAGAGATACTCCGGCGTGTATACAGGCACTTTCTTGATCTGCATGATCTCCGGGACCATATAACTCAATCCCTTACCTGAACAGATCACGATCTTCGCCTTACATCCGATACCGCTGAGGAAGTCCTGCAATTCTGCCGCAATCTCGTGGTTTTCCTTATCATTCCCTGTACATACCGCCACGTAGTTCAGTGTGCGGCAGTTGGCAGCCATGTAGTCATATACTTCGATACTCTTGGCATTATCCTCAATGAAATCAATACTATAGTTCTTCTTGATTCCGGGATAACGGTAGAAGAAATGTCCGGCAGACTTCGTGTAATTTGGTGAGATGATCGTAGCGTGGAACTCACTGCCGCAGAATTGCGCGTTCATTACCAGATTACGCAGAACAGATTGTCCCAGGCTTCCAAAACCGATGATCATCGCGTCAAAGTTCTCTTCTGCCGTGCCATCTTTCTTAAAGGCTATGGTCTTATACGGAGGACATTCTCTGAGCATGATCCGGGATATCAGGTCTGCCTGTACAACTGCCAGCACAGATCCATAGCCGTACTGTCCCTCTGCCTGCAGAGATTGTCCGTTCTCTTCCTCTTCACACAGGATCGTCAGAGATGTCTGTGCAGGATCGATATTCTGTGTCTCCAGACTCCGGCGCAGATCTTCCGCAAAGCGCAGATTCTCAGACACGGAGGTATTCAGGCAGTATACCGAGAGATGCCGGTTTCCTTTTGAGATACCGAGTCTGCGGAGTAAGTCATCGGTGGTCTTACATTCATCATCATGGAATAGTACACCGCCGCGGCGCAGGATGTCCGTATTGTATGTTTCTGCAGAGGAATCTCCGTAAAAGATCACGATTTCTCTTTTTTCTTCCTGTAACTTATGCGCAAAATCCATGGATTCATCGTTGACGCCGAAGATCAGGTGCAAGTTTCCTCTGCGGATCAGGATCAGATTCAATCTGCCCAGAAGACGTACGCCTACCGTGGCAGCTACCGCGCTGGCCAGGCAGAACAAAGCCAGCAGGTGCACAAGATAGACCAGGATCTGCATCGGTATCAGTTTCAGTGCGGGAGTGTTGATGATGGCGCTGATCTCATTTCTGCCCAGGAACATGCAGAAAACAGAGAATAGCGTACGCATGACCGCGACCGGTATATTTTCATAGATCGTATAGTATCCGTAGCCATAGACACCGATACCACATACTCCGACAAACAAAAGAATATATCCCGTCAGTTTCTTAAGAAGCACCGGCTGTAACCCCAAAAGGATCAATAGTACCGCAAACAGGATACCGGCAGCCAGATAGACCAGAACCAAACCCATGTGTTCCTCCCGTAAATACTCTACGAAAAATGTAACATCCTTCGTTCTGATACGCAAGAAGTCCGGGACCGGAGAAAAGGTGATCTTGTAAGATCACCTTGTTTACTACTGCTCTTTATTCAGAATTGTCAGTTCACCGCATTCCCTGAGTTTATCTTCGTTGGCCACAACACATACCGACGCGTTCTTCATCGCCTCACGGAACCACTCTGCCGGTTCTCTGAAGTCTTCCGGCTTCGCTTCCAGCATTTCTTTTCTGGTCTGACTGCGGTATTCGTAGGTATTCCCTGCCATCCAGTTCATATCCGCTACTCTTACCTTTGTGCCTGGTGCCATTAACGGTTCTCCTGCCGCAATCGCACCGATGATATAGGAATCCAGAGGTTCTTTCCCGTCTGCCAGTATCTGTACGTATTCACCGGTCTGACGGAAGACTTCCAGGGTCTTTTCCGGGCTTGGATCACGGTAGGAACTGAAGGTAGCGATACCGCTCGGATCGATCGACATACTTGTGCCGTACGCTCCGCCCTTAACACGTACTTCGTTCCACAGATAGCCATAGGTCAGGATATGGCTTAATACTCTCAGAGCACCGGAGTATCTGCCTCCGTAGACACTCAGGTCTGCGGACGCGCCGCTGTAGGCAATACCGGCAGGAATGGATATTCCTTCACCGTTGTGTGGTTCTTTCGGATAACGCACAGTCCCGCGTTCAAACGGCGCTCTTGGCAATGTGTCTGCCAGTCTCTTCAGTTCTTCCAGATTTTCTTCTCCGGTGACACTGAATGTCAGCCGTTCCGCATTGAACAGCACTTCCTGGTACATATACAGGTTATCGATGAGAGTGCTGATCTTTTCGTCAAAGTTCCTGTTCAGGTCAGCGGTCCACTCAATGGATTTATATCCCGACAGGTATTCCTTGGCCGCAGCTGATGCGTTATACTGCGCCGCTGTACGTAATACAGCTGCCGCATGACCGGCAGAGATCAGATTCTGGCGGTTCATTTCCGCTTCCTGGGCAATTAACGGCTTGATCATCTCCGGCTCAAATTTCGTCTTCCGGATGATCTCCAGGATCAGATCTACAGCTTTATCGAGATTCTTCTTCATCACGCTGCACACCACCTGCAGAAGCGGGATCGCCCTGTCCGGATCATGATCGGCAGTGATTGCGGTCGTGCCGAAGGCGAGTGTGCCGAGATCTCTGCGGATTGCCTGACGCAGCTGGGGTACCGTGTAGTTCTCCGTTGGCAGGCTCATCAGAAGATCCGCGAACTCACCGACTTCTGCCAGGGCTTCTTTACGGATACCGTTTAACGCAAAGTACAGACTGAAGTATACGATTCCGGTATCCTGCGCAGGATATACCAGTACAGGAATACCACGATACTCCTGAACGGCTCCTTCGATCTTCTCCGGTTTCTCTTCCACATCACTGAGTTTCAGCTGCGGTAATGTTGCGAGTTGTTCAGGGGTATCCGGCGCAGCCTGCCATTCATCCAGGTTACGGTTTAATTCGATGTATTTACCGATGTCCTCCCAGCTTTCTTTCGCTGTGTGAAGGCGTTCTTTCTCTTCTTCGTCATTCTGTTTTCCGAGTTGTCTGGACGGTACGACAATGACGGTGGATACCTGTTCATCATCCAGGAGGCCTTCACGGATCAGCTGTTCGAAATATCCCTGATCTGCTTTCTCACGCAGTTCATCAAAGACGGATGAACAGTTCAGGTATAACTTGATATCTCCGCCGTACAGCCAGGATTTCAGCGCAAACATCGCGTAGATCAGTCCGCTGGGTTCTTTCGGTTCATGGTAGCGGAATTCCATCTGGTTCAGAATCGCGTGGATCTCATCACGGTCCAGACCTTCATCCACGATCTTTTTCAATGTATCCTTGACGGTACGGATCACGGTTTCCTTGTCCTTGAGGTTTGTGTTGCGGACATTCAGGGTAATGTACGGCTGGAGTATTTCATCCATCATGGCGATATCCACATCTTTACCCAGACCTGAATCGATGATTGCCTTCTTCAGGGGGGTTTCATTCGATCCGGTAAGTACTTCGGAGATCACGTTCCATGCGAAGATCTTGTCAATTTCCTGATAGTCTGCCGCAATCTTGGCCAGAGAGATCATCGTGCGATCTTCTTCCTCTTCTTCAGGACCGATCTCATATTCACGGACGACTTCCGATGCCGGCAGGGTCTCCTGCTTATCGATCGTGATATTCATTTCCTGACGGTCGTATTCCTGCAGTACATCGTTGATCCGGGACAGTACGGTATCGATGTCCATATCTCCGTCCAGGAAGAATAACGCGTTGGAAGGGTGATAGAAACGTTTGTGGGTTTCAATGAACTGTTCATAGGTCAGTTCCGGGATATGCTTGGGATCACCGCCGGAAACGAAACGATAACAGGTATCCTTGAATAACAGACGGTTGATCGCGTCGACGATCACTTCATCCACAGACGCGAAAGCACCTTTCATTTCGTTGAATACAACACCGTTGTATACAGGTTCATCTTCCGTATCCCGGATTTCATAGTGCCAGCCTTCCTGGTAGAAGATATTCGGGTTATGGTAAATCGCCGGGTGGAATACAGCGTCCAGATAGACATCCATCAGGTTCAGAAAGTCCTGGGGATTCCGGCTGGATACCGGGTACATGGTCTTATCCGGAAAAGTCATCGCGTTCAGGAATGTCTGCATACTGCTCTTTAACAGTTCCACGAACGGTTCTCTCACCGGGTACTTCGCGGAGCCGTTTAAGACAGTATGTTCAAGAATATGAAATACTCCCGTATCATCTTCAGGTACGGTCTTAAATGCCACAGAGAAGGTCTTATTCGTGTCATTACGCTTAAGATAAGCCAGCCGGGCACCGGACTTCTCATGTTCCATTACTGTCAGAATACCGCCGCAGTCCGCGACTTCTTCCACACTGACAACGGTAAACCCATGAATTACTTCATTAACTTCCATTTCTATTTCCTGCCATTTCTAATTGATTGCCAGACATACCGGTTCCGGTATATCGATTTGATCCAGTGTTTCACCGATCTTTCCGTCCGGTTCAAGTCTGTTTATTCTTACCTGATTACTGAAACGGTTCGCTGTAAGACAATAGTTCTCATTTACCAGGATATCCCGGGGATGATCACCGCCGCAGTCCATATCCTGAAGGATCTTCATCTCTGTACTGCTGATCACCAGGATACGGTTGATTCCGCGCACGGAGACATACAGAAGATCCCGTGCAGGATGTATGCGTATTGCCGCAGAAGAAGCTTCTTTCCGCGCAGATAAACGCAATGTATCCAGGATCTTCCAGTCACGGACACGGATCCTGTACAGTTCGTTACTGAGCTCAGAAACAACGTAGAGATGCCGGTGATCATGAGAGTAGATCCCATGTCTTGGACCGGTGCCTTTCGCAAAACGTACTTCGGTATATTCTTTCAGGTCATGGGTGTAGATCTTCAGTACATCGTCCAGAAGCACGGGAACCACAAGATAATGCTCATCCGCAATTACCTGATGACAACCTGCCTCAGGATGAAAAGATACGGTCTCAACTTCAGAGATCCTGTTATCCCTGCAGATCAACCGTGAAAAATGTCCCTGATGATAGTTTGCGGTATAGATTTCTTCCCCGCGTACCGTCACATAGCACGAAGTATCTTCTTCATAAATCTTTGCGGTAAGCCAGGTTCCGCCGTAATCATACAGCGCAATCCCTGCGCCTTCCGCGGTCTTCTCAATCGTGATCAGTTTGCCCGCATCCGTGACAAGATACTTCGGGTCCTGTATCCCAGCGAATACTTCCGGCGCAGAGAAATGATCCTCCAGGATCTGTGCGCGGTAGATTCCCTGACTTCCGGTACCGGAGTAAGTACCGATGTATAAATTACTTCCGGATGACATCGATCACTTCACCGATAAACATACGATGAGGAGCTTCCGTGGTATATGTGCGCTGAACGACAGCTTCCGGAATATTCTCCAGAACCAGGTCATTGTAGTAGATCTTCCGGCAGACCAGAGTTACCTTTGCCTGTTCGAAGGTTACGCCATGTTCAAGCTTTACCGGTACAAATCCGGTGACAGCTTCCTTGTCTGTATTTCTTCCGGAGGTTGAGCCGTATACCTGCATGGCATTCCGGTACTGTTCGTCATAGAAACTGACGGTAAAGTATTCACTGTCATTCATGAACTGATATGTATAACGTACAGGTTTGACATAGACGGTGACGACCGGCTTTCCCCAGAGTGTACCCAGTCCGCCCCAGGAGATCGTCATCGCATTGTAGTGTTCCTGTTCACCGGCACAGACGATTGCCCATTCCTTGTCGAAGATTTCAAAAGATTTCGCTGTAAATTCCATTGTGCTGCCTCCTAGAAAATCGGTTCATCACTACGGGATTCTTTCCGGATCAGACGGTAGATCCCGATATACATCAATACGATAAATATTACGAACAGAATCATGGCTGTATCCGTTCCCACAAGCGCTGTGGCATCGTAGAAACTATGCAGGGCAGTCGCTGCGAGATATCCGTAGACCAGGTTTCTTTTAGCGCCCTTGTCATCACCCCAGACATCCGCGATCTTCGCCCTGCCGTAGAATACGCCCATCGCCACCGCAAAGGACATATGCCCCGGAATTGCCAGTACTGCCCGCAGACCCGCTGTTGCCAGACCATACTGCAGGACATAGAAGATATTCTCAAATGCCGCAAAGCCGAGAGACACTGCCACGGCATAGATCACACCGTCATAACGGTAGTTAAAATCCGCGTTGTTCCAGGTATTTCTCTTCATGAAATAGAACTTGCAGGCTTCTTCAATCAGACCGGTAAGGATCGCGATGATCACCATATAGACAACCGGTGATTCAATCGGTGCATACGGCAGAAAGACATCCTGTGATACGGTTTCCAGAACGATTGCCGGCAGGCAGGATAATACTCCCGCAAATACCAGTTTACGAATCAGGGGAACCGGTTCTTTCTCGTGTTTATCTGTCTTATAAATATAGACCAGCATGGTCAGTGCCGGAGCAATCGCTGCCAGGATCAATATTACAGGTTCCCGAAGCGCAGGAATAATACTTCTACTCATAGATGTCCCCTAACTAGTCTTCTCATGTACGATCTCATAGATCTTATTCTTGGATATTCCTGTCTTACGGGCAATTTCCTTCACTGCGTCTGACCGGGATATCCCCTGTTCGATATATTCGTTGACCATGTGCAGGATCTCCCCGTAATCGACATCTTTCTCATAGTCATCACGGTTTCCTTCCACCACGACCACGATCTCACCTTTGAGACCTTCTGCCTCTTTGCGGAGTTCACTGACTGTACCACGCAGGAATTCTTCGTGGATCTTGGTCATTTCCCTGGCAATGCAGCATCTCCTGTCCCCCAGCACTTCCTGTACACATTCCAGCATACGGGTAATACGGTGCGGAGCTTCGTAGAATACCAGAGTCATCGGATAACTGCGGTATTCAATCAGTTTCTTCCGGCAGTCATTGGCAGAAGAAGGTAAAAAACCCACAAAGATAAACGGCTGGGCAGTAAGACCGCTGGCCACGACCGCGTTCAAAACAGCGCTGCTTCCGGAGATTGGTACGACATTATATCCGCGGGAAGAAGCTTCCATGACAACTCTCTGTCCGGGATCACTGATCAGCGGATACCCTGCGTCACTGATCAAAGCCACATTCTGTCCCTGGGACAATAAGTGGATAATTCCTCTCGAGCTTGGATCTTCGTTGAAGTTCTGGTAGGAGATTAGTCTGGCATGAATATCAAAATGCTTGAGAAGCTGTCCGGAAGTACGTGTATCTTCACAGGCAATCACATCCACCTGTTTTAATACTTCTACTGCCCTGGGGGTCATCTCATCCATATTGCCGATCGGCGTCGCTACCAGATACAGGGTCGGCATGTCATTTTCAAAACTCTTCTGCCTGATCATAACTATCCTTCGTTTTTATGTTTGGAAGACTTGAAACTGCGAACCGTGATATTCGGGTTCTTGTTTTCGGTCAGAGATTCCTGACGACGCGGACGTTTCTGGTTGTCCCTGCGGTCGTTTCTCTCCTTCTTTGCCTGTTTCGGCGGTTCTTTCTTCTCTTCACGCGGACGTTCCGGTTTACTGTGTTTCTGTACATTGCGTGCAGGCTGTATCTGTACAGGTGCCGGTTTCTTCTCCGGTTTCTCTTCCGAAGCTGCCTGCTTCGCCTCAATTTCCGCGCTCTTGACTACCTTGACATTCCTTCTGCGGTTATCCCCGGGTTTCTTCAGGGATACACCTTTGCGGATGATCGCTTTCTGCCGGAGTTCATCCAGAGTCAGGATCTGGTAGGTTTCACTGTTCTCGATCCGGGCTTCATTCGCGATCACATTGATCGATGTGACCTTGTACAGATCTTCTTCGTATTCCACATGACCGCCTAATTTAGGAAGTCCTTCGATCTTTTCCTTGTAGAATTCATCCTCATACTTCAGACAGCACATCAGTTTTCCGCACATACCGGATAACTTCTCAATATTCAGAGCCAGCTGCTGGTTCTTCGCCATATTGATCGAGATAATGTCAAAGTGTTCCTTGAACTTGGAACAGCAGCACTCTCTGCCGCAGATCCCGATACCGCCGATCATCTTTGCCTTATCACGGTCACCGATCTGTCTCAGTTCAATACGGCAGCGTAATCTTGCGCCTAAACGCTTCAGTAATTCGCGGAAATCCACTCTCTGGTCTGCCATGTATACGATCAGTATCTTTGTACGGTCCAGGACGTATGTCGCGCTCAAAAGACGCATTTCCAGCCCCAGATCACTGACTTCTTCCTGACATACCTTCAGGGCGTCCTTGGCGTAGAGGAAATTCATCTCAAAGTTCTGCAGATCCTCTTCCTCTGCTATACGCAGAACAGGACTTAATACCAGAGACGTCGGATGACTTTCCAGACTTACGGAATTACTCTGGCATACTCCCAGTTCAATACCCTGGGATGTTTCTACAACAACCGATACACCGGGTTCCAGATCTTTGATATCGGTACCGAATGTATAGGATTTACTGGTATTATGAAACTTAACCTGTACGGTATAGAGGAAGTTTCTGACAATGGGTTCATCTTGTACAGTGATTTCTGTCATTGTCATCTTGTTTACACCTCCATTCTATATACAGCCTGATTCAGCAGGAGACTCAGATCATTCACTCTGTTACAGCGGTCTCTTTCTTCTACCGCAATCTCCAATATACGCTGATAATCACGCCTGATATGCTTTTTTACAGCATTATGATACCATGAAGGACCGTCATGCGCATCTTTCAGGATATCCTCACAGTAACCGATCACCATTCCGAAAAACATCTCCAGAAGATCCAGATTACTGTCTTTTACATTTTCGTCTGAACGCAGATCTTTCGGCTTGATCCGGTATCTTACGTCATAATCCACCAGGAACAGGTCCCGGTTTCCTTCGATGCCTGCCCACTGTTTAAACATGAGCTTGGCACGCTGATAAGAAACGGATGCGGCACGCCGGGTATATCCGGAAGTCTGCGCCAGGATCCGTGAGAGAAAGAATGCGTCTTCGGCATCGGTTCCTTCCTGCAGGGCGAGTTCCCGGTATACCTCTTCCGGGATCGGATAAAAACGGATGGGAATACAGCGGGAGATGATCGTCGGCAGTAATCTCTCCGGATTATCCGCAATCAGGATCGCATAAACATTCTCTGCCGGTTCTTCCAGGAACTTCAGCAGGCTGTTCATGGCGCCGATCGTCATGTTTTCACAACGGTCAATGATATAGACCTTGCGGTTATGTTTCTCCATGGATGTCTTCGCAAACACCGACTGGATCATATCCACGTCTTTCTTGTCAATCGATTGTTTCTGGTATCCGTCAAAGATCAACAGATCTCCGTACGTTCCTTCCGCGATCCTCCGGCAGTCTGCCTGATCTTCTTCACTGCGTTCTTCTTCTCTGATCAGGCCGTCATCTGATCCGAGGATCACACTCTGTGCCAGAAGTACCGCCATCTCCCGTTTCAGACTTCCCCGCTTCCCGGTAAAGAGATACGCATGGGAGACATCTTGTGTACGTATCGTCTGATCAAGCAGACGAAAAACAACCGGCTGGTTTACTTCCAGCAGAGTACGGGCAGTCTTTCTCTCTTCACGGAGACTGCGGTCCTCTTCTTCCTGGTGTCTTGCGGCCTGGATCAGCGCTGATTCTTTTTTGGTCAGTCCGGCATCAGCCATCAATAATCCCCTTGACTAAGAGATATGCGTCATGAATGACTTCTTCCAGGGGACGATTCGCGTTCACAACGATGATTCTGTTCCGGAAGGTTCCGGTTATCTGCCGGTATCCCTGGTATACCGCCTGATGAAATTCCAGACTTTCCTGATCCAGACGGTCCAGATATGCCCGGTCAGAGATCCGTTTCAGTCCTTCTTCCGGTGTTACATCCAGATAGATCGTCTTATCCGGCATATATCCTTCAATCGCAAACTTGTTGATACTCATCACATCCTCAGCACCGATGTGTCTTGCGTATCCCTGGTAAGCCAGAGAACTGTCCACAAACCGGTCACTGATCACACTGATGCCTTCTTCCAGGCAGGGAATCACCTTATCCACAAGATGTTGACGACGTGCTGCCGCATACAGTAAAGCTTCTGTACGCGCATCCATATCCGTATTCTTCGGATCCAGAATAATCCCACGTATTTCTTCTGCGATTTCACTTCCTCCCGGTTCACGTGTATATCGGACCGTATATCCTTCATTCTGCAGTTTTTCGGTTACTGCTGTACTGACTGTTGTCTTTCCCGAACCGTCGGGACCTTCAAACGTTATAAATTTTCCTTTTTTCATAGTTAAAATTATAACACCACAAATACTAATTTTTCGGGTTTTCTTATCTGTCGTATAATATCAGTACAGGAGAATTCTTATGATTCAAAAGATAAAAACCGGGTGTATTGCGGATGATTTCACCGGTGCCGGAGACGCTGCGTCTTTTCTGGCAGAAGGTGGTCTGCGGACGATCCTGGTCAACGGAATACCGGGAGAAGACTTCCTTCTTCCCGGAGATTGCGAAGCCGTAGTCATTGCGCTGAAATCGCGTACGCAGAAGAAGGAAGATGCCGTACGTGATTCTCTTGCGGGGATACGGTGGCTGAACGCACATGGCGCAGAGAAGTTCTACTTCAAGTACTGTTCAACATTTGATTCCACTCCGGAGGGGAATATCGGCCCGGTCACTGACGCGATCCTGGAAGAACTCGGAGAGAAAATAACGATCCTGTGCCCGGCTTTACCAGCCAACGGCAGAACTGTACAGAACGGTATACTCTACGTCAACGGCGTACGTCTGGAAGACAGCAGTATGCGCAATCACCCGCTGACACCAATGCGTGAAAGCCGGATATCATCATTGATGAAACCCCAGGGTAAATATGAATCCCTGGAATTAGTTAAAGAGACTCTGGACCAGCCGGATGAGGAGGTCCTGGCATCTGTGAAAGAATTTGCCCGGACCCATACACACGGATATCTGATTCCGGATTATATCGATGACGGAGATGCGCAGCGGATCGTACAATTGTTTGGTGATCTGCGTTTTCTGACCGGAGGTTCCGGTATCTTGAAAGCTCTGGCAGAATCGTTGAAGACCGAAGCACAATCCGCGAAGACATTCCCCGGTGTACATGGCAAGGCATTGATCGTGGCAGGAAGTTGTTCGGTGGCGACACGTGCGCAGGAAGTGTGCTATGAACGAAACGCCGGCGAATCGGTCCGTCTGAGTGATAGAGGGCTATTAACCGGTGCAGAGAACCCGGAAGTACTGTGGGAACGGATCCGGAACACAAAAGACTCTGTTCTGGTCTATTCTTACGATACTCCGGAAGGTCTTGCGAAAAAGCGGAATGAGGAAGGACGCAGGCTGGCTGCCAAAGTCGAGGAGACGCTCGCAGGTACAGCGCTTCTGGCTGTAAAGAACGGATACCGGAGAATCATTGCGGCAGGCGGTGAAACATCCGGAGCGGTCATCCAGGCACTTGGCTATCATGCGTTCTGGATCGGTGACAGTATTGCGCCGGGCGTTCCTGTACTGGTTCCCCTGGAAGATCCGGATATACGCATCGTTCTCAAGTCTGGGAATTTCGGGCAGGAGGATTTCTTCCTGCGGGCACTCAGAATCACCGGGGAAGGAAACGGATGAACCTTTATCAAGAACTTGGACAACTGACAAAAGAGAAGACGAAGTGGAGAGATAGTATTCCGTATCTGTCTTCCCTGCTTACTCATGAATCCGTGAAAATACAGGCGAAAGCACTCTGGCTGTTGGGAGAAACCGGTTTTACTTGTCCGCAGGATGTCCGGGGAATCGTACCGGACATCGCTTCTTTCCTGGATCATCCGGAATCATTGTTAAGGGAACGCGCGGTAAACGCACTCGGCAGAATTGGACGCGGAGATATTTCCGTGATTGAACCGTATTGGGCAGATCTGTTCCGTTTCGCTACGGATGAGAATCCGAAAGTCAGGCTGAGTTTTCTCTGGGCTTCCGAAAATATCGCTGTAAACAGTCCGCATCTTTATGAGAATTCCATGCCTGTCTTTGAAAAACTGCTGTACGATGAAGATGACAAGGTACGGATGGAAGCGCCGGAGATCTTCCGTGTACTGGGTAAGCGCAGGCCAGAGTTTGTCATACCCTATACCGAACAGTTACAGAAGATTGCGGAAACCGACAATAATCGTGTCGTAAGAGTCCATTGTCTGGGCGCGGTCAAAGCCGCAATGTCAAAGTAGACGTGGTATACAACAGTTCCATCACAACCAGAAATCGAGGTAATTAATGATTATTAAAAGAAACAGCTGGTATTGGCCGGCAGAGCGGGAACGCATGTTACATATCTATCTTCCGGATGATTATGATCAGAGTAATGAAGCCTATCCGGTGATGTATTTCTTTGACGGTCATAACTTGTTTTACAATGAAGATGCGACTTATGGGAAATCCTGGGGATTAAAGGAGTTTCTGGATTCCTGGCCCAAGAAGATGATCATCGTCGGGATGGAGTGCAGTCATGAAGGATACGCAAGACTTGGTGAATATAACCCGTATAACCGGCGCTGGGGCAAGACCTTTGTGAAAGGCATCGGGGATCAGACCTTCCGGTGGATCTTGCAGGATATCAAGCCGATGATCGATCATGAATACCGTACTTACCCTTTCCGTGAAGCAACAGGAATTGCCGGTTCCAGTATGGGCGGGGTCATGGCTGTATACGGTGTTTTGAAGTATAACGAGTATTTCTCTAAGTCAGCGGCTGTTTCCGGAGGTTTCTTCTACAATCTCTCAAATTACCGGAAAACCCTGAGTGAGTCTTCTCTTTCTCCGGATACACGTCTGTATATGAGCTGGGGTGAGCAGGAGGCTGGGAATGCGGCGAGAAACGGCAATAACGCGTATGACACCAGAGAAGCGCGGGCAGCCCGGAAATTCGCCAATGAATTAAAAACAGCCGGAATTGACACACAGGTCTATTTCCAGCCGCAGGGCAGACATTGTGAGGAAGACTGGGAGAAACAGGTTCCCCTCTTTATGAATTATCTCTGGTGTGATCAGCGTCTGTAAACCAGTGATCGGTAACCTGAAACAGCGTTTCTCTGGCTTGTTTACTTTCTTTTGTCCATGGTGTAACCATGTCAAACGCATGGACATTCCCATGGTATACATCCACGGAGGCAGTAACTCCCGCTTCCTGTAAATTACGGATATAGGTGACGGTTTCCTCGTAGAACGGTTCTCCGTCTGCCACGAAGGTATACGCTTCGGGAAGACCATGATAATCGGTTTCTCTGGCAGGTGACGCATACTTCGGCACGTGCTTCATTCCGTACAATGATCCAAGATAATGAGACCACCCATAGTGGTTTCTTTTTGTGTCCCAGATCTTTCCGTGATTATCTCTGGAGGTAGCGGTATCTTCACAATCCAGCATCGGATATAACGGTAACTGGTAAGCGACGGATATACCTCCCCGGTCTCTTTCATACAGGCATAACGCAGCTGTAAGACCTCCTCCTGCGCTTTCTCCGCCGACGATGATCCTGTTCCTGTCTATGCCAAGTTCTTCCGCATGTTCGTGCATATACGCCAACGTGGTATGACAGTCTTCCAGTGCTGCGGGATACTGCGCCTTGCCGGCCAGACGGTACTCCGGGGAAACGACCACAAGACCGTGGCGTTCACCCAGCAATCTTCCTACACTGAAATGAACCATGGATGCCATCCCTGTCACATATCCGCCGCCGTGGATCCACAATACCGCAGGAACATTCCCGGTTCTCTTTTCCGGAAATAAGAAAATCACCTTCATCTTACCGTAAGATGCAGGGATCGTACGTACTTCGGATTTCAACGTATAACCCATTTCAGAAGTTCCTGTTCTTTTGAGTAGTAACGTATATTTTTTCCTGTATTCTGCGCGTATTCAATTTCTGACCGCGTACTGTCGCCGATATAGCCATTTACGTCAATCACAAAAATCTCATCAGCCATATCGATCTTCCGTTTATGCATGTCATCCAGCATCTCTTTTGTGCGTGTCAAAGTACCTTCGTCCATGTTTTCCCAGACTTCATGATCTCCGGCATGTCCGAATAAGCCCACACTGATCACGATATTCCCCTGCAGTGTCAGGATCTTCTGTACTTCCAGGAATTCTTTCTTAAACCGTGTACTTCCGCACAGGGTAATCACTTTATATTTACCGATCATTTTCCCTTAAGAGTTGTTACCTTTATTGTATCTTGAATATCTTTGGATGGCTTCTCTTTTTCTGTATTCATCAACGGCTCAAGTTTATCAAAAAACTCCTTGTGTGCCTGATCGTATTCGTTATTAAACTTCACGTTCTTTCCGGAATGGAGATAGGTTGTGTAATCGTGTGTATGATCTGCCAGTTCGGGATTGACACGGATCAGTGTCGCAAGCGCAACGTTTGAACAAAGATCAGAGATTCTCTCGACATCTCCAAGGATCTCAATGAAGTCTTTCCCGGCATAGATGGAGCATTCACCGCGGAATAATCTGTCCATGTGATGTTCACGCAGAGTCATGACCATATCATCCACTACTTCTTCCAGAGGTTCCACCGTCTCTGCCGCATATACGTCACGATAACGGAAAGATTGTTCAGCACGGTCCAGGACTTTCTCCATCAGTTCCTGAAGTACTTTCAGTTCAGATAACGCGGATTCCGAGAAACGGATATTCTTCTCATGCATTTCCTGTCCGGTTTCCGCAATATTCATCGCGTAGTCACCCAGACGCTCAAATTCATTGACGATCTTATAATAGTTATTCAGGATATCCACATGATTGGGATTGGTCAGGTGCGCGGATAACATTGCCAGGTAGTTGGCCAGACGGTCTGTCATGAGATCGATATTATCTTCCTGTTCCGAGATTTCCGCAAATACATTGGAATCGTATGTATACGACAGAGATAAAGCCGCATCGATATTCTTCCGGGCAGCCTGGAACATACTGAGCAGTAATACATAACAGCTTCGTAATGCCAGTGCCGGTGAATTCACAAACGCCGGGCTTAGCGCATCCAGTTCTTCCTGGTACTGGTTTGGTTTCTCCTTATCATCCGGAACGATCTTATGACTGAGACGTTCATAGGTATTCAGCAGCGGGAATAACAAGATCGCGCAGGCCAGATTAAAGATCGTATTTGTGTTGGCGATACTGCCGGGAGATACCGGACTGAACCAGATACCATCCAGAAGACCCATCTTATGGAAGATGAATACACCGATCAATACCATCGCGCTCTTACTCAGGTTATACAGGATATTTACGATACCTACTCGTTTCGCGTCTGCCTTGGCGCCGATGGAACAGACAATGGCAGTCGTCACACAGTCTCCAAGATATACACCGACAATCACTGCGTAGATCTCATTAAACGATAATAAACCGGATAAGGAGATTGCCTGCAGGATACCGATCGTTGCGGAAGAACTCTGCAGGATAAACGCTACGGTTAAACCAATCAGATATCCCAGCAGAGGATTCGTACCCATCTGTGTAAACAGCGAGTCAAATACACCGGTTTCTGACAGGACATTCACTGCCCCGGTCATATTCAGAAGACCGGAGAACAGGATACCAAAGCCGATCGCGATATTTCCGATAGCCCGGGAATTCTTGAACTTCATCCCCATGATGATGATAATACCGATAATCAAAGCGACCGGAGCCAGTGTAGACGGCTGGAAGAAACGCAGAAAACCGCTGGCTGAGGAATCCACATCCAGCAGACGGATAATCTGTCCGGTAACGGTAGTGCCAACGTTGGAACCAACAATGATACCTAAAGACTGTTTTAACGTTATAATACCGGCTGCCACAAGACCGGAAGTAATGACGATCGTAGCCGTCGAGGACTGAATCAGTGCTGTCACAAACACACCGAGCAGGAATGCCTTGACCGGGTTGTTAGTCACCTGTTCCATGACCTGTTTCAGGGTTCCGGAAGAACTCTCTTTCAGGCCGTCTCCCATCAGACGCATTCCGTATAGAAACATTGCCAGTCCCCCGAACAATGTCAGAATGTCAAATATACTCATATTTTCCCCTCGGGATGATTATAGTTATATAAAAAAATATTATGCAAGAGGAGAAAACCATAAATTTTGACCTAAGCGCTTACAACGTAAAATTTTACAAAAACTTAACAGAAAAGTAACATTTCCATAAAAAAACAGGATCTCTCCTGTTTATGTATTGACTAAGATCTGGTCCAGCACATGTACGCAGGCATCAGAGGCTTCGTCCAGGGTTTCCCGGAATTCTTCCGCACCTCCGTGTACACTGTCAGACACCATCTTGATGGACATCACCGGGATCTGATTCCTTACACAGGTAAGAATGATACCGGCAGCTTCCATCTCACAGATATCCGCGCCGAATTCATCGTGTAAGTATCTCTTGTCTTTCTCGTTGCCGACAAAACGGTCACCGGAAGCGCATCTCACCGCGGTAAGATCCGGATAGACTTCCTGTGCCCTGGCAACCAGTTCCGGAGTTGTCTGTATATATCTGTCCGGGAATTCCATGTATCTTCCCATTTCGGTATCATCAATTTCAGTACAGTCAAACGGATAATGACAGACTTCCTTGACGATGCAGATCTTCTTTTCGGACATCTCTTCGGTCAATGCACCGACAACGCCGAAGTTCAGAATCAGTTCCACGTTGTATTTTGTGATCAGATACTGGGTTCCTGCGGCTGCCGCAATTTCTCCGACTCCGCTGGATAATACATATAATTCATATTCACCGACAGGATATACCATAACGGTGTATACACCATCATGGATTGTTTCCGCGGGTTCTCCGTATCTTCTCTGCAGTGCGGCCATTTCCACCGCTACGATCATTCCGGCTCTTTTCATCCTTAACCTCTACTTGTACGTCTGTCCGCCTTCTACGCCAAAGTGTTCTTCGAGTGTCTGTGTATCACCTTCACTGAAGATCTTGGTGGCATTGTCTACACCGACATAGCGGAAATGCCACGGTTCATACG
Source organism: Solobacterium sp. (assembly GCA_017430925.1). Taxonomy (GTDB): domain Bacteria; phylum Bacillota_I; class Bacilli_A; order Erysipelotrichales; family Erysipelotrichaceae; genus Bulleidia. Next base: position 43,597 of record JAFRMA010000057.1, read on the forward strand.
CATATCCCGTGACAGAATCCTTGCCCTTGGGATAACGCATGATAAATCCATATTTATACGCATTGTCATGGAGCCACTTACCGGAGGCGGAATTCTCAAACTCCTGCATGAAGTCCACGCCTTTACCTTCGATAAAGTCTAATGCCAGTCCGGTCTGGTGATCGGAATATCCCGGTCTGGAACTGATGCGGTCTGCACGTTCCACGCCGTAACTTGCGACATATCCGTCATATAACTGTTTCTGGTAGGCTTCGCTTCGGTAGGCAGAACTGAACATCAGGGTTACACCTTGCAGGTAAACATCGTTGGTCATCGTTACCAGAGCTTCCGCAGCTTCCTTACGCAGATACGGGGCTATGGTTCCCTTGGCACCGAGATCATTCGCATTAACCAGATCCTTCGGTTCATACCCTGAAGGTAATTTATGTGTCTTATTCGCGACGATCAACAGGCTGTTCACATCGGAGAAGACAGGATCTTCATCCGGATGTAAGTGCGCAGTCTCAGAAGCGCCTTTGACCACGACAGTCACGTTCTCTGAGGATTCATTCCCGGACTTATCTTTAGCCTTGATCCAGAGGATATATGTCCCGGGTTTATTGACATCAACAGTACCTTCCCAGACATAGACGCCATTGGTCAGTTTATCCGCTTCCTTGAGATCTCCGTCTTTATCATCACGGACATACATCAGGGCACTCTTATAGTCATACTTATCTCCGGCAGTGATCTCATGGTAAGCATACTTCACCATAACTACCGGCGCTTTCGTATCCTTATCCAGGACATTGACCGTGAAGCGTTCCGTGGATTCATTGCCTGTCTTATCTCTGGCAGTAATCGTTACGGTATACTTGCCGGGTTTATTCTTGTCCAGATCTGTCTGGATCGTGTATGTACCATTGCTTAGTGTCTGCGCCTGCGGCAGATCGCCGTCCTTGTCATCACGCACATACATGATTCCGCTCTTCACGTCGTAGTTCTCACCCAGGGAAATATCCTTGTTTGCGTAGAGCACCATGATTGTCGGAGCTTTCTTGTCTGCGGGCGCTGCCGTAGGCGTCGGGCTCGGACTGGGACTCGGTGACGCAGAAGGTGTCGGAGACGCACTCGGCGCAGGTGAAGCGGATGCGCTTGGTGAAGGCGCAGGAGATTCTTCCGGAGAAGTGGTTGATTCCGCGCTTTCGGAAGCTTCCGGTGAGGTTGTTGTTTCCGCGGTTGCGTCCGGTGTAGTCTTCGGCGTATTACTCGCCGTACTTTTCCTGTTTACACCAATGATTCCTGTGAATAGTGATCCTGCAATGATAAATGCCAATAATCCTGCTAATAGTTTTTTCATTCTTCTCTAAATATCCCTGTCTTTTCAAGCCATTTCATCAGATACCAGCCGATGATGACCGAAATCAGTTCACCGACCGCAACTTCCAGTCCACAGATAATGGAACCGGTAATTATATTCTGAGGAAATAATACTACACCTAACTCAATTCCGACAAATACCATGTTAAAAAGTACCGGCATAAGAATACTGATCACCGGGATTCCGTGGAACCGCTGATTTCTGAAGTAATATGTGCCGAAAGCCGCAAATAACGTAGCGCTTGTGCCGATGACAGTATCCAGGATACCGGTAGGATTAACGCCTGTGATTACACCAATCAGATTCGTCAGGAAACATCCCAGGGTTACACCCCAGATCCCCGGCTTGTAGATCAAAGGTAAAAGGGTCAGGGATTCCGCAATCCTGACCTGAATATTACTGAAAGTGATTGGTGCTAACGCAAGAGAAACAGCAGTATACACTGCTGCGATCATCGCCATTTTGGCAAAAGTTTTCGTGTTCATTTCTTGTTCTCCTTATTTTGATTATCGTCAGGTAGCTGCTACTGACGGTGGACAGCCACGATGACTATTATAATTGGAAATAAGGATTTGACAATGAAAAGGTTATCCATTATCAATACGGATCATCTGGTATCCGATACCGATATGTGTCTGGATCATATCCTTGACCTTCAGTTTCTTTCTCAGGTTGGTCATGTAGACACGCAGGGAAGAAATATCCGACTCCATCCCGTTCCCCCAGATATGATCAATGATATACGTATGTGTCAGGACTTTTCCGACATTCCGGGCAAGCAGACACAGCAGACGATATTCAATTGCGGTCAGATGGATCTCTTCCTGATCTACCTTGACCAGATTAGACGCATAGTCAATCACCAGATTCCCGTTGATAAATACCGGGGATTCTTCTCTGTTTTCGGAGATATAGTTCATTCGTCTCTGGGCTGCGCGGATCCTTGCCAGTAATTCATCCACGGAGAACGGCTTGGTCAGATAATCGTCTGCGCCAGCGTCCAGAGCTTCGATCTTATCGTTGTCTTCTCCCCTGGCACTGATCACGATGATCACTGCCGAAGACCATTTCCGTACTGTCTCCAGAACCTGGATTCCATCCATATCCGGCAGACCCAGATCCATCAGGATCATCTCCGGATGATGAGACGCACATAAAGATATCGCTTCTGTACCGCAGCCCGCATAGACATACTGGTAATGATGGATTTTCAAGGTTGTAGTGATCAGGTTTGCGACTGAGCGGTCATCTTCTACTACAAGTATTTTCATCTCACTCATGGATCTCAACCTCCTTGCGCTTCAGCGAAAAGCAGAATACCGCACCTTTGGGAAGATGATCATGGACTTCGATCGTTCCTTCATGAGCCTGCATGATCATTTCACACAGATTCAAACCAATACCCATCCGGCGGTAACTGTCTACAGGTATGGAATTCCCGGTATAGAACAATTCAAAGATATGTTTCTTATCTTCATCACTGATCCCGTCTCCGTTATCTTCTATATACACACGGATCCACTCCGGTTCTGCTTTTGTATATATACGGATCGTAGATCCTGCCGGAGTATATTTTATCGCATTATTGACTAGATTCACTACCACCTGCATGATCATTTTGGAATCTACTACCGCAAACAGATCATCTTCGGAAGGTACACGGATAATCGTATGATGCGGATGAGGCTGGATATACCGCAGTCCCTGGTCGATGACGTCATCGATGTTTTCCGTGGAGAAATGCAGGTAAGTACTGTTTTCCAGTTTTGTCATCGCCAGGATATTTTCCATCTGGTCATTCAGCCACAGGGAGTCCTCATGCATATCCTCATAGATCTTCTGCTTGTCTTCCTGAGTGAGATCTTGTTCGTGCAGTAACAGATTTGTCGCGTTACCCGCAATCGATGTCAGCGGTGTACGCAGATCATGGGAAATCGAACGCAGTAATCCGGCTTTAAGTCTTTCGTTCTCGGCACGAATCTCGGCTTGTTGTCTTTCGTGGGCTATACGTTCTTTTTCCAGCGCCATGGTCAGTTCATGCAGGATGGATAACAAGATGACATTCTCAAATTCCGTAAATTCCCTTTGATCCATATCAATGCCTAATACACCAAAAGAGTACGGATCCGCATGAATACTGAAATACCGGTACTGGAAATCCGGGAAATGAGAAGTAAACGCTCCGGAGTAGTGCTGATGTTCCGCAGTCCACTCTGCCGCTTCGCTTTCCCGGGTAAAGACATTCTGGTCGATCTCCTTCCCGGCAATCGAGAAGATATCCTCCGGATACACTTCCTTGCCGCGCCGGAAAATCACCGTACGATTCAGAAGACGTACCAGCTGCATACACGTCACCTTGATGATCTCATTCTCATCGGCTGCTTTTTCAATCTGGTTGGAAGTGTCCAGAAGCAGTTTCGCCTGATAGGCATTCTCCGCGGAACGTCTGGCAATCGTCTTCATCCGGCTGGTCAGGGTACCTGTCAGTAAAGCCGCAGACACCGAGACAAAATACGTCATCAGATACTCAGAGTTATAGACGAGCAAGGTGAACCTGGGCTCAATAAACAGGTAGTTAAACAGCAGGATATACAACACTGCGGAGAGGATACCGTACAGCGTATGTGAAGTAGACAAGGATACGATCAGAATCGCTAGAATATAAATCGTAATGATATTGGCATTACTGAACCGTGACTGGTCAAACCACATCGACAACAATGTCGCCACGATCATCACAGAGAATAAAATCAGAAAATCCCGGATATTCAGTACATTTCTGTTCTTCTTCTCCATCTGGGGATAAGAAGAGGCCATCGTATCCGGAATGATATGAATATTCACTTCCGGAAGATAACTCATTACCTGTTCAGAAATGGATTTTCTGGCCGAAAGAATTAAAGAAGGAGCGCTGTAACCGAGAAACAGATCGGTTACCTTCGCTCTTTTTACGAATTCTGCTATGGTTAAAGCTATATCGTTGCTTAAGGTTGTATGTACATCAAAACCGCACTCACGCGCATATTGGATATTCTCCTGTAACTGTGTATCATCATCAATGTTTACTCCCGGTTTTCCGACATAGAGTGCCATGGCATCTTCTCTGGAAGACGTATGGATCTTGGAGGCGGAGCGTATTACACGTTTATTACTGGGAGAGGAAGAAAGGCATACCAAAACGATCGTTCTTTCTTTACGTTCTTCGGTTTTCCCTTCCGTTGTTCTGCTCATGTTATCCCTTTACAGACGTGAGATGATTCCTTTTTTCAACATTTGTTCAATCAATGCAGCAAATTCACTGCGGTAGTAGATATTCAGCAGACGTGGTCTGTGATGATAAACTTCCGGCTCTTTCTTTCCTTCCCCGTCTTCCGGCTCCGATGTGTAATACCGGGCCTGCAGCATTTCCATAGAAGGATGTTCCGACTTCTTCCCGGCTTCTTCCAGAACCGCAGTCATTGGTTCAATGACTTCCGGTTCGTGTTCTGTCATCGGTTCAATCACGAAAATAAGACTGCGGATCGAAAAATACAGTAAAGGAACGATTACCAGTAAACTCACAATTATTATACTGTTTTCTGTCATAAACGTACTCCCTACAGAGAAAAGCTTTTCTGTATATTTTCATGTTTGCCGAGAATCAACATGTGCTGACCGGAATGGAGAACCGTATCCGTACCGATATTCATATCCATTTCACGATTCTTGATTCCGAGAATCGTGATCTGGTATCTTCTGCGGACATCCAGTTCCCCGATCTTCTTCCCGTCCCACGATGCCGGCACATCCACTTCTACGATGGAATAGCCATCCATGAGTTCAATATAGTTGGAGATATTATCGGAACTGTAGCGGATTGCACACCAGTTACCCATCTGTCTCTCCGGGAAGACGACTGCCGTAGCACCGTTACGTAACAGGAATTTCTCCTGTGATCCGCTGGTTGCCCTGGAGATGATCATCTGCGCTCCCAGTTCATCCAGCAGGAATGTCGTTTCCAGGGAACTCAGGAAGTCATCACCGATAGCCACAAAGCAGATATCGAAATCCGGGATTCCGAGTGTCTCCATAAACGCCCGGTCTGTACTGTCACCGATCTGTGCTTCTGCCACATACGGCAATACTTTGTTAATCCGTTCTTCGTCTTTGTCCACAATCAGTATCTGGTGCCCAAGATCATGAAGTTTCATCGATGTATATCTTCCGAAACGTCCGGCACCAATCATCAGAATATTCTTCATCACTTGTTCCTCCTAGCCTACCGACAGCTTTTCTGCCGGCATCCGGCTGTATTCTTTCTTTGTGTTTGAAGCCATGGCATAAGCCAGAGTCAGACCTCCTGTTCTGCCGAAGTACATGAAGAAGATCAGCAGTAATTTGGAAGCATTACACAGGCTTGTGGTAATCCCGGTACTAAGTCCTACCGTACCTAAAGCAGACGCGCTTTCAAACATGGCGGTAATCACCGGTACAGACTCAATCGTTGAAATCACCAGCGAACCCACAAGTAATAATCCAAGATACAGCGTCATCAGGGTAAACGCGCTGCGGATCACATCGTCTTCGATTCTCCGCTTGAAGCAATTCACATTCTCACGTTTCCTCAGGAATGCGGAAGAAGACAGTAGTAATACCGCAATCGTGGTAACCTTCATACCACCTGCTGTTGATCCCGGAGCACCGCCGATGATCATCAGGAAGATCGTAATCAGCAGACCTCCCTCAGACATTGTCCCGTAATCGGTAGTGGAGAATCCGGCAGTACGTGGTGTGATCGACTGGAACAGAGATACCAGGAATCTCTCTTTCCCTGCAAGCATACGGAATTCAATCAGGTAGAAATAAAGAAACGGCATCAGGATCAATACTGCTGTACTGACCAGGATTACTTTTGTCTGCATGCGAAGTTTCTTGAACGATCTCCGGTTCTGCAGAAGGTCATCCCAGGTCAGGAATCCGATACCGCCGACAACGATCAGAAGTTCAATCACAATTGTGACCCAGGCATTTCCGGCGTAATGTGTCAGGGATGAGAATTGACCATGGACACCCATTAAGTCAAAGCCGGCATTACAGAACGCGGATACCGCATGGAAGATGGCATAACCAATCCCCTTGACAATACCGAATTCCATCGCAAATCCCGGCAGTAACAACAATGCGCCGAACAGCTCAATCTCCAGTGCCCGGCACAGGAAAAATTTGGTAAACCGTACGATACCGCCGATATGATGGGCGGATACCGAATCCTGAAGGAATACTCTCTGCAGTATGCCGATACGCTTGCCGGTGATCATCAATGTCGCAGCGGTCAGGGCAATGACCCCAAAACCACCGATCTGTATTAATAACAGAATGATTGTCTTCCCGAACATCGTCCACTGGGTAGCTGTATCGTAAACAACCAGTCCCGTAACACATACCGCAGAAGCAGAGGTAAACAGGGCATCAATTACCGATACATCTCCGTGTCTGGAAATCGGCAATAACAATAAACACATACCGCACAGGATCACCAGGAAAAACCCGATCAGGATCGTACGGAATGAATTCATATGGTCTTGTAAAAATATACGATATTTACGCATACTTCCTCCGGTTATCAATATTATTCCCGATACATCGTTAAAACAGGATTAAAGATCCGGCAGAAGAATTAATTTCGCATTAAAAACACGTAAAAAAGGCTGTATTCACAGGTTTGTGAGTACAGCCTAAGTTAATTTCTTATACAGATACAGATTACTTCTGTCTGTGCATGGAGAACTGATCCATCGGATATTTCTTCAGATTCTCCAGGATCTTACGTCCGTCTGCCTGCGAGAGAAGTTTTGTACGGGCGTTTTTGATCTCGATTTCCGTACGGTGTTTGGACGGTCCGCCGACACATCCTCCCGGACACATCATACCCTCAATGAAGTCTTCCTGTAATTTACCGAAGTTCAGTAAGGTCAGAGCCGTCTTACATTCTTTTCCTCCGGCTACCTGTTTCAGTTTGATTGCGGAAGGATCTTCACCACGTTCTCTCATGACTTCCATGACAGCCGCAGCTACACCGCCGCTTCCCGCGAACTTCTTACCGAAGAGAGATGCTTCCTGATACTCTGTTTCGGCTTTTTCCAGTTCAATATCACGGGAAGCCAGAAGAGCGCCAAATTCACCATAGGTGATCGCGTAATCCGCATTGCCCGGTAATTCTTCGTCCTGGGTCTCGGATTTCTTTGCGATACACGGTCCGACAAACACGGTGACACAGCCGGGGTGGATCGTCTTCAGATAGCGGGATACCGCGCACATCGGAGATACGGTCAGGGACATATTCTCCTGGTATACCTTCGGGAAGTGTTTCTTCTGCATATTGATAAACGCAGGACAGCAGGAAGTCGTCAGTTTCTTTCCGTCACGGAAGGCCTCCGCCCACTCTTCTGCTTCGTAGGCAGCGGTCATATCTCCGCCCAGACCTACTTCCACCATGTCTTTAAAGCCAATCTTCTTTAATGCGATACGGATGGATTCCATGGAGATATCTGCCCCGAACTGGCCTTCTGTCGCCGGCGCGCACATCGCATAGACTTCATCTCCCTTACGGATATGATGAATAATATCCGGCAGATAAGCCTTGGAACCGATAGCACCGAACGGACAGCTGTGGATGCAGTGACCGCAATTGATACATTTCTCTTCGTCAATGACACAGAAACCGTATTCATCATAGGTAATGGCATCTACCGGACAACGTCTCTTACACGGACGTTCCAGATGTACGATCGCGCCGTAGGGGCAAGCTTCCGCGCACATACCGCATTCCTTACACTTGGACGCATCGATATGCGAACGTTTGTCTCCGATACTGATTGCGCCAAAACGGCAGGCACCCAAACATGCCTTACCGAGACAATGACGGCAGTTATCCGTTACGGAATAACTGGACAGCGGGCATTCGTCACATGCCGGTTTAATCACCTGTACGATGTTCTTGGAGTTTTCGTTTCCCTGTGTATTCTGCGCGCATGCCAGACGGATTCTCTGTCTGGTAATTTCTCTTTCTTTATAGATACAGCAGCGGTAATTCGGCTTAGGTCCGGGAATCAGACGATAGACAAGTTCATCCTTGTGTTCTTCATCCAGTTCATCGTTCCATGCCAGTCTGGCTACTTCTTCCCAGACTTTATGTTCATAAGTCAAAATGTGTGCATCACCTGTAATCATGGTTGTGTCTCCTTGTTCTTATTTTATTATAAACTGCTTTTCTTTTTTTATAAAAGGACTAGAATAGAAAGCATTGTGAGGGAATGATGAATCGTAGATACTGGTATGTATTTATTGCGATGTGCTGCATGGTTTCTGCCTCTGTAGGCACATGTATGAATATCGGGGGTATCTTTTATACACCGATTGCGGAGACACTGGGTACCGGCATAGGCGCTGTTACGTTATCCATGTCGATCCTGTCTGTTGTTACGAACTTTACCGGTATGAATGTGCGGCACTTACTGCGCAGATTCTCGTTCAAACAGGTCTTATTCTTATCCTTGGTCTTACTGGTATCTTCCACGGTGCTGAATGCGTTCTGTACGAATCTGTTCGTGTTGTACGTTCTCTGCGCTGTACGTGGTGTCGGTGTAGGCTTGTCAAACTTCGTCATGGCTACCTTGCTGATCAATAACTGGTACCGCAAGAACCATGGCACCTTTACCAGTTTTGTGATGATGTTCAGCGGTATACCCGGGTTATTCCTATCTCCGTTATTCTCACGCTGGATCACCTTGTACGGCTGGCAGACTACATACATCCTGGTCGCAGGTATCATTATCCTGCTGGACCTGCCGGCGTTATTACTTCCGTATACGTTCACTCCGGAAGAAAGCGGGATGAAACCCTACGGGGCAGAAGAATACGAAGAATTCCTCAAGGAAAAGCCATCTCACTCTATATCAGATACTCCGGATGATTTCCGTTACCTATCCCGTCCGTTCCTTACAGCTGCGCTGTATACGGTTCTAGCGTGTGTTGCGGCACAGCTGCCTCAGCACCTGCCCGGACTGGCAATATCCCGGGGATTCTCTGCCGGACAAGGAGCTTTGATGTTATCATTCTCCATGGCAGGAAGTGTAATCATCAAGATCTTCTTCGGTACCTTCGCTGATCGTTTCGGTAACTCCAGGGCTATTGGTTTAACTGCCCTGATCAGCGCCCTGGCAATACTTCCCCTGTTGTTCGGACATTCGTTTATATTCATGGAAGCTGCGGCTTTCTTCTATACCTTTACCGGCGCGAATTCTTCGGTTGGTATCGCACTGATCGTGACCGACATGATGGGGCCTCAGAATTACGGGAAAGCCTATCCGTTGATTACCTTTATCGGATCTATGGTCGGGGCATTCTCCGGGACGATGTTCGGCTTGTTGTATGACCTGGCAGGGACATATACACCAACCATGGTTATCACCTGTATATTGCAGTTGTTGATCGTTGTGGTGGTGTTCCTGGGCTACCGGAAACAGAAAGCATAAACAAATACATAGCATACAGTAAAAAGATGGAGTGTTCTGCTCCATCTTTCTTTGCGTATAAGTTTTCCGGATCAGCCAAGCAGTTCGGCTACTCTCTTACCGCATTCTTCACAGGATGCAGTACCGCCCTGGTCTCTTGTCAAAGTATCCTGGTTTACCAGCATCTCTTCGATCGTATCGATGATCTTCTTACCCCAGTCTTCATGACCGAAGAAGTCTAATAACTGGGAGGCTGCCCAGATACTTGCGAGAGGGTTGGCAATACCTTTTCCTGCGATATCGGGGGCAGAACCGTGAATTGGTTCAAACATGGAGGGGAAGGTTCTTTCCGGGTTGAGGTTGGCGCCTGCCGCAAGACCCATACCGCCGGCAATCGCTGCGCCGAGGTCTGTCAGGATATCCCCGAACAGATTGGATGTGACAACAACCTGGAAGCGTTTGGGATCCTTGACCATGAACATGCTGGCAGCGTCCACCAGGTAAGAATACGTCTTTACTTCCGGATATTCTTTACCGACTTCCGCGAAGATCTTGTCCCAGAAGACCATGGAGTAGTTCAGGGCATTCCCCTTGGATATACTTGTCAGGGTTTTGTTTTCTTTCTTTGCGAGTTCATAGGCATAGCGGATGACACGTTCACAGCCTTTTCTGGAGAATACACCGTTCTGGATGACCACTTCCTGCGGTGAATCCGGATACAGCCAGGCTCCGCTTCCTGCATATTCTCCTTCGCTGTTTTCACGGATGTAGATCATATCGACATCTTCCGGCTGTACTCCCTTGATCGGGCATTGTGCGCCTTTCAGCAGTTTTACCGGACGCAGGTTGACATATTCATCAAAGTCATGACGGATACGAAGTAACAGATCACGTAAAGAGATATGATCCGGTACGCCGGGATAACCTACTGCCCCAAGCAGGATCGCGTCATATTGTTTTAGCGTCTCCATACCGTCTGCAGGCATCATTTCTCCGTTTTTCAGATAGTACTCACATCCCCAGGGATAGGTCGTAAATTCAAAGCCGAAGGATCCATCCAGCTCTGATACACGATTTAATACACGTACTGCCTCGGTCATGACTTCCGGCCCGATACCATCACCCGGAATAACCGCAATCTTAAATTTCTCCATTATCTTAGTCCTCCGTTAATACATCACTGCCTATACTATACCATTGACAAGCTACAGGGTTCACAAACTGCGCACCCGGATCTATTCTGCGTACCGCTGCCGCGACATCATCCATGTATGCGTTGACCGCATCCAGTCCCTGACGCTTGATCATAACATCGTGGTGGAACGGGAAGATCGTCTGCGCGCCATAGCGGGTCATCAGCTGCGCTAGTTCTTCCGCACTGACTTGTTCTCCTGTTCGCATATCTCCGGTACCTCTCCTGACACCTGCCTGACGCAGTAACATATCCGGTGCCTTCTCTTTACATAAGTCAAACAGATCGTTCCAGATCACTCTTCCGGAAGCCATCAGAATACGGTAGTTGTTGTTGGTTGTGATCAGGAAATCCAGAGATTCCATGGATCCCCAGGTATCACAATCGTTGTGTCCCTCCACCGGCGCAATTGCCTTCTCGCTGTAAGTCCTGCCGCCGCTGGGATTATGCTTTGCCTGATAGAATTCAATACGGAAATCACCGAGATCAAACTTCGTGTTCGGGAAGACTGGGAAGATGTTGTCGTACGGAATCTTGTGGAATTTCAGCACATCCAGCGCGGATAAAGCACCGACAAATACTTTCGCGTTGAACTTTTCCACAAAGTATCCGACATCGAGATCGTGGTCAAAATGCGCGTGAGAGAGAATGATGTAATCTGCTTTTTCAATATTCTCACGGGTAAATCCTCCGGGAAAATCATTTCCGGTAAACCAGGGATCAATCAGAATTGATATGCCGTTGGGGAGTTCAATCTGGAAGTTGCCTCCGACATTGAACGGACGAATACGGATGTTTGTTACTCGCATGTACATTCTCCTTTCTTGTAAGCGTTTTCTTAACTTAACAATATACTGATGTGATATATAATTAAAATATATTATTTCTATCTTTTTATATGTTTTATCTATAGATGGAGGAACGTATGAAATTATCCCAGTTACGCTATTTTCAGGCAGTATGCCGTACCGGTTCTACCTCCAGGGCTGCGGAACAGTTACATATCTCCCAGCCCTCTGTTTCAGCCGCAATCAAGGAACTGGAACAAGAATTTGATGTGTCTTTGTTTTCCCGGGAATCAAGATCTCTGCAGATTACGGAAGAAGGCAGGATCCTTCTCGCCATGGCGGATGATCTTCTTGAGCGGGCTTCCCAGACCGAACATACCATGCGTATGTTAGGCAAGAAACAGAAAGTATTACGTGTGGGTATACCGCCGATGATTGCTTCCCTGTTACTGCCGAAGATCTACGCGCTGATCCGCCCGCATCTGCAGATCTCCATCACGGAAAAAGGCAGAGAGGATCTGCTGGAGGGACTGCGTAAGCAACAGCTTGACTTCGCATTTCTCCCTTACCGGGATGAACAATTTACCTCCGTATCGGTATTACCCATCAGCTCTGTAGAAACCGTGTTCTGTGTTTCTGAGGATCATCCGTTTGCGCATCGTACATCCTTACGCTTTAGCGAACTGGGAAACGAAAAACTCATCCTTTTCCAGAATGAGTATTTTCATACACAGATGATCCGTGAACAGCTGGAAAGCTCCGGCAGTAACGCGGAGATCTTCTTTGAAACCTCCCAGCTATCCACGATATTATCCATGATTCCCGGTTCTGCGTATTCCGGTTTTCTCTTCCGTCCTCTGGCAGAGTCAGCTCCGGGGATCATTCCCGTAAGTATGGAACCAAAACTGGAGATAAAGATCGGTCTCTTCCGTGATAACAACTCACTGATTACCAGAGAGATGCACAAGTTTATTGAGCTCCTGAAAACATTCAGAGAATAAAGACACCCCGGGGATATTTCCGGTGTCTCTGTTTATGTCTTAAGTATCTCAAAGTCCGTCAGGGAAACTGGTAAATGCGTGTTTTTCTTCTCTTTCCGGCAATCCCCAGGTTTCCTTACCTAACGCAATACTCTTCATCAGGAAGGTCATATTCCTGGCGAGATGACGCATTGTCTGTAAACCTTCCGCGTCTTTCAGCGCATCTTCTGCCGTAAACCCATGGATATTATTCCAGTAATAACTGGAGACTACAGGCATTCCTGAAATTGTAAAGTATTTGTTTAACACATCAAAACTGGCTGTATTTCCGGCTCTGCGGCAGGAAACAACAGATGCGCCAACCTTCATTGTCTTATCAAATCCAGAACTGTAGAACAAGCGATCAAGGAAAGACAGAATTGTACCGTTCGGCGATCCGTAATAGACCGGACTGCCTACTACCAGGCCATCCGCATCCTTGAACTTCTCCGCTGTCTCATTGACGATATCATCAAATACACATTTGCCGAGTTTATCACATGTGTTGCAGGATATACATCCGCGGATGTCTTTCTGACCGATATGGATCAATTCGGTTTCCACCCCAAGTTCATTGAGTGTCTTCTCTATTTCGTGCAATGCTACCCAGGTACATCCTTTGGCATGCGGGCTGCCGTTGATCAATAATACCTTCATCTTATGTTCCTCCAGATTCATCTTATCATAGTTTTCTGTACAACAGGAAAAGCAGACCTGAAACAGGTCTGCCTGTAAAAACACTTTCACGGTTTTCCAGGATTATTTTGTTCAGAAATTATTCCTGATCTAATAACCGGTACAGAACCTGATACAGATTCGTTGCCTGTTCCGGTTCAAGCTTTATACAAGAGTTGACTTTAACCGGTATCTCTTTGGCTTTTTCCTTAAGATCTCTGCCTCTCTTAGTCAGTTTGACAAAGACAACTCTTTCGTCCTTGGCATATCGTTTTCTTTCGACAAAACCTTTTTCTTCCAGTTTTTTCAGCAGCGGTGTAACTGTACCGTTATCCAGATGAAGTCTTTCGCAAAGAGTACCGACTTTGACATTATCCTGTTCCCAAAGCACGAGAAGAACAATATATTGAGTGTACGTGAGATTCAGCGGGTTTAAATAGGGAGTGTATAAATTTATAACTTTTCTTGCACAAGCATACAATGGAAAGCACAATTGATTCTCCAGTTTTAGTGCTTCTTCAGAATGATCTGTTAATTCCAGTGACATGGCCTTTCCTTTCCTGTGGTGTGGTTTTAATTATACACTAATTTATTTGCTAGTAACCAGAAATTGTGCTTTTCGTACACTTATACGATGGAAAAAATACACTTTTTTTGTATTTTTCGTATTTTTACATCTTTTACAGATTCATTCAAGCCGGAATTAATCCTCAGGCATCACAGCCATCCGGTCCGCAGGCAGCCCCTGCAGCTATACCAAGATCTTGTGCTTCCAGCTCAATTACTTTTACCAGCACCTGCTTCATCTGTTCCTTGTTCAGCGCACCGGGAACTACATACTGCTCATTAAAGACAAAGTACGGGACTCCCTGCACCTGCATCGCTGCAGCGAATTCTTCCTGGTTTTTTACCTCTTCCAGGTATTTCTCCTCACGGAAGGAATTCAACGCTTCTGCGCGGTCAAAACCACACTCTGACGCAAGATCCGCCAGCTTCTCATGATCACCCAGCCAGATTCCGTCAACGAAATATGCCTGGTACAGACGATTGATCAGCGCATCTGCTTTTTTCATATCCGTCATCTGCGCATACTTGGTCAGTCTGTGGGCATCTTCGGTATTGGCATACTCTACCTGATCGTAATTCATCTTCAGACCGGCTTCTTCTGCCATTGCCAGGATCCTTGCGAGTGTCAGCTTCGCCTGTTCACGGGGTATGCCATACCTCTCTGCCATGTCATCCATTTGCTTGATCCGTCTCTGTTTATCTGCTTCAGGATGGAGTTGAAATGCCATCATCTTGACCTCTGTCTCTATACCCAGATCTGCCATGGCATTCTTGAGATTTGTTACACCAATGTAGCAATACGGACATGCATAGTCCGACCAGTACATGATCTTCATCTTTTACCCTCACTTCGTATGCTTGTCAAACCAGTCGGTGATCTCCTGCAATCTGCGGATCCTGTGCAGTGGTTTACCGCTTCTGGACAGCTCATGGTTCTCGCCGTGGAAGATCACCATACGTGTCTCCACATTGCGGTTTGCGAGTGCCTGCATCATCTGCATTCCTTCCGGAAGCGGACAACGATAGTCTTCGTCACTGTGGATAAACAGTGTCGGTGTCTTTACCTGGTCTGCGTATTTCAGCGGAGAGTGCTCCCACAGGTCTTCTGTATCCAGGTACAGATTCTCAGCACCGCACTGATCCGGTCCGAAGTACAAACCGATATCACTGATGAAGGAGAACGATACCCAGTTGGAAATGGAGCGCTGGCTTGCGGCACAGCAGAACCGGTCAGTATGCGTAATGATCCAGTTGGTCATGAAGCCTCCGTAGGAGCCTCCGGTTTCACATACTTTCTTGGGATCGATATTCGGATATGCCTGTAATACCGCATCGGTAAAGGCCATCAGCTGACGGTAGTCCACATATCCGTACTTCCCGCGGATATCCGCAAAGGCATCTCCTCTGCCGTCACTGCCGCGGATATTGGTAAAGAATACGACATATCCTTTCGCTGCCCATACCTGCATCTCGTGGAAGAATACTTCACCGTAGACCGTACGGGGACCACCGTGGATATCCAGTACAGCAGGATATTTCTTCTTCGGTGAGTAATTCTCCGGCAGGAGTACCCAGCCGTGCAAAGAGTCTCCCTCGGACTCATAATCGATTCTATGCGGTACCGCGATATACTTGTCTTTCAGTACTTCGTCGTTCAGATGCGTGAGTCTGCGCAGGTCTTCTCCCTGCATATTCAAGGTATACAGTTCCGGCCCGGTTACGGCGTCTTCACGCAGGACAGCGATACGGTCCTTACCGACATCGATACCGCTGACAGCTCCGGACTGGTCAAAGATCTTCTCCAGGGTAAAGTGTTCATCATAGCGGTAGACCACGGTATGATCCTCTTCTGTCGCCAATGTATAGAAGACATTCTCTTTCTGTACCTGTTGTCTGGCTCCGCCAAGCAGATCTCCGCCGACACTGCTGTGCAGGCCGTATTCCGGTTTCAGGATCTTTTCGGCAGTATTCTTTCCGATCTTCCAGAATGCGGATGTCTCGTTGATACCGTACTCCTTGCCGTCAGATGCCAGCGCATACAACGTATTGCCGAACATGAGCAGCTTGCTGAACATCATGTCGTTCTTGCCGTAGACAGTCTCTGTCTTCTTCGTTTCCGTATCATAGACATAGACCTTGTTGGTCAGTGATCTGCGGTTTACCTTGGTATTTCCTGTATACCAGATCTTCTTGCCCTGGACCAGGAAATCTCCGGCTTCGAACATAGGCTTGGTAATTCTGCGGATCTTTACTTCCGGAGTGAAAGAGATCGTAAACAACGCGGTTCTCTTCTTGTTTGTATATCCTCTTCCGTTAAACCAGTACGGGACTTCATCGACTACGGTATAATCCTTCTCCGCCTGTAATTTCTCTGCCTTGGCCTTGCGTTCTTCGGCTGTATCTTTCCAGGCATCTGGGTCTTCCGCATTGATCATTGCGCTTGCGGCGTACAGTCCGTCTCCGATTTCCTTCAGAGTTCCAAGCATCAGAGGCACCTTCGCGAACGGCTTCGCTTCTCCGCCATGGATATTGATAACGAATAATTCGGTCATTCCGGGCTGTGCTTCTTCCGTACTGCGGTTGATCAGCAGCTGTTCGTTATCCAGCCATGTGACAACAGACGCGTCCATACTGCTGGTCAGTTGTCTTGCTTCATCTCCTTCAGCGATCCATACATCATTACGATAAGTATTCTTCTTTTCGTCTGAGCGTTTTACCTGGAAAGCCAGTACGGTTCCTTCGGGATTGTATTGCAGGTTACCGGGAAATCTGAATCTCAGTAAGTCGTTGATCGTGATCTTTTCAGCCATGTTGTCTCCTCTTTCTTTCTTTGATCATGAATGTCATTGCGATTGTCTTGGCATCGATGATTTCTCCGCGCATGATCATCTCTGTCAGTTCATCCAGGGTATATTTCTCGATATGCAGGTTTTCATCCGCATCCAGATGTTGTCCGAGGTACTCTCCCTGTACAGCGTAATACAGGTGGATCACTTCGGTATCGTAGGCACCGGTAGGTACCAGTTCTCCCAGGAAGACATAGTCTTTCCCGGCATATCCGGTTTCTTCCACGATTTCCCGCATACCGGTTTTCAGTGGTTCTTCTCCGGGTTCTTTCTTCCCTGCAGGGAATTCCAGCAGCGCTCTTTCCTGGGCGTACCGCCATTGTCTGACCAGCCAGAATCTGCCTTCTTCATCCTCCATGGCAATGGCAACACCTCCGGGGTGTTCTACTACCTCCCTCTTTACTTTCATGCCGTCTGCCGTTTCCGCATCATCTGTACGAAGATTTACGACGATTCCCTTAAACTTATACTCTTTATGAATTGTCTTTTCTTTTAGTTCCTTCATATGTTTATATTTTATCACTGATTTTATAAGCAGACAGAGACTGCGGGTACAGAAATCGAAGATAAGAATACGAAGAGGATGAAATTCACCGGAATAATACGTAAAATAGGTAGAAGAAGCCAGATCTCGATCTGCAGGAGGTAACACATGATCGGTATCGGAACAATCATCAACAGCCTCAGTATCCTTGCGGGAGGACTGTTCGGAAATATCACCGGCAGATTATTCCGCCAGGAACAACAAAACGCGCTTACCGTGACCTGCGGAGTCAGTGTACTGTTTATCGCTGTTGCCGGAGCGATGGAAGGGATGTTACAGATTGAGGGACAGCACCTCAGCAGCGGTAAGGCAATGTTTGTGGTGGTATGTCTTGCGGCAGGCACAATGATCGGTGAACTCCTTGGAATCGAAGACTGGTTTGAGAGATTCGGGGAATGGCTGAAGAAGAAAACCGGGAATACCGGAGATTCCGGATTTGTGAATGCGTTCGTGACAGCGTCTCTGACGGTATGTATCGGAGCCATGGCAATCGTCGGAGCGATCCAGGACGGGATCCTCGGGGATTATTCCACATTGGCGGTAAAGTCTGTCCTGGACTTCATCATCATTGCGGTCATGACCTCCTCCATGGGGAAAGGATGCGCTTTTTCTGCCATACCGGTATTCTTGTTTGAGGGATCGGTAACTCTGCTAGCCAGGTTGTTATCCCCGGTAATGACGGAACTGGCAATCTCCTATTTATCCCTGATCAGTTCGGTTCTGATCTTCTGTGTCGGTCTGAATCTGGTCTTTGGGAAGAAAACACGTGTGGCGAATATGCTGCCGGCGGTAATCCTCGCTGTTCTTGCGGCATACCTGCCATGGAAGTTCTGATAAAGAAATATATCAAATACACTATTGAACTGATTAGTTTTGTCAAATATAATTAGAAAGTAAGTGAGGTACAGTATATGAGCAGATATGATATAGCAATCATCGGCAGCGGTCCGGCAGGACTGGAAGCAGCGATTACTGCCAAGATCCGTAATAAGGAGATCATTCTCTTTGGTTCCCGCGACTTAAGCAAGAAAGTAAACTCTGCCCATGAGGTATTGAATTATCTCGGTCTGCCGTCCATCTCCGGCAAGGATATGGAAGAAGCCTTCCGCAGACATATTCAGGAAATGGGTATTGAAATCACTGAAGACAAGATTACTGCTGTATACGCTTATGGTGACTTCTTCATGTTACAGAGAAATAACGGTGAGCTGGTGGAAGCGACCACGGTTATTCTGGCGACAGGAGTCGTTGCCGGTAAGCCCTACCCCGGTGAAGAAGCTTTCCTGGGTCGTG
This sequence comes from Solobacterium sp., assembly GCA_017430925.1. Lineage (GTDB taxonomy): Bacteria > Bacillota_I > Bacilli_A > Erysipelotrichales > Erysipelotrichaceae > Bulleidia. The sequence goes on from JAFRMA010000057.1 coordinate 62,373, forward strand.
GCGTAAGCTACTGCGCTACTTGTGACGCTCCTCTGTATAAGGGGAAAACCGTAGCTGTCATCGGCGGAAGCGCGCATGAGGAAGCGGAAGCGGATTTCCTCAGCGAAGTATGCGGTAAGGTCTATTACTTCCCGTTGTACAAGGAAACACCATCTTTCCACGGGGATATTGAGGTAATTTATGAAAAACCTGTTGAAATTCTTGGTACAATGAAGGTGTCCGCATTGAAGACCGACAAGGGAGAATATCCTGTAGACTGTGTCTTTGTACTCAGAGACGCGCAGTTCCCCGGGCAGCTTGTTCCGGGACTGGAAACGGAAGGCAATGCGGTCAAAACAGATCTTCAGATGAAGACCAATCTACCAGGCTTGTTTGTGGCAGGTGATATTGCCGGACAGCCATACCAATACATCAAATCTGCCGGTCAGGGTAATGTCGCAGCTTTATCTGCAGTAAATTATCTGGCGCAATTGAAAAAATAGTGCAATAGATTTGAGGTGATTGTGCCATGGCTTATCAGCCTAAAACAAACAAGGATATCCGGTGTCCTCTGGAATGCGGAATGGAAGTATTCGGCGGCAAATGGAAAACCCGTGTTATCTGTGTTCTCTATGTCAAACAACCGCTGCGGTTCAACGAGTTAAAACGCGAACTGGTAAACATTACAGATACTGTATTGAATTCCACACTGAAAGAATTGATTGGTTACGGTATCATTTCCCGTCATTCCTATGACACACAGCCCCCGCATGTTGACTATCGTCTTACCGAATTGGGAGAAAGCACAATACCTGTGCTTACAGCCATACATAACTGGGCTGACACAAATCTGGGCGGACGGTCTGATTCAGACAAACCCTTCTGTAAAGATTGTAACAGTGCAAAATAAAGGAGAGTAACAATGGAAATTATTAAGAGTGTACAAGAATTTGATGAAGTAGTCGCAGGCAATGAAAAAGTATTCGTAGACTTCTACGCAGACTGGTGCGGTCCCTGCAAGATGCTGGCACCTGTAGTAGAAGGCCTGGCAGGCAAACATCCGGAAGTAAAGTTCATCAAGGTAAATGTAGATGATACACCGGAATTAGCACAGCGTTACGGTATCATGTCTATTCCTGCGCTGATCGTCTTCAAGAACGGAGAAGCTGCACAGGCTAGTGTCGGTTTCCAGCCGGAAGCTGCTCTGGAACGTCTGCTTTATTAGAAATAAGACAGATTCTTACAAGTCATACAAATGTATGACTTTTTAATTTTGTCAGGAAATTCCTGCAATAAAACTATTGCACTGCCGAAAGTATAGTATAATCAGTAAATACGAAAAGGAGCCCTGTTATGACATTATTTAAGCCAACAGGATACATGCCGACATTAAGTATTCAAGACACGCAGGAAGCGATCAAATACATCCGTGATACATTCCAAAAAGAATTTGGCAGAGAATTAGGTCTTACCCGTGTCAGTGCCCCGTTGTTTGTGACAGCGAGCTCCGGTCTTAACGATGATCTTAACGGTATAGAACGTCCGGTCAGTTTTGATACACCGGCACTTCCCGGAGAAGAAGTACAGATCGTCCAGTCACTTGCCAAGTGGAAACGATACGCTCTGAAGCAGTACGGCTATGCCATGCATGACGGGTTCTATACAAACATGAACGCGGTACGCAGAGATGAAGTCCCTGACAACACGCATTCCATCTATGTGGATCAATGGGACTGGGAGAAGATCATCCGCAAGGAAGAAAGAACCGAACAGGTACTGGAAGATACCGTACGTATCATCTTCAAGGTCTTCAAGCATATGGAACATGAAGTCTGGTATAAGTATCCGCAGGCTGTATGTCACCTGGCAGACGATGTATACTTCATCACTTCCGGAGAACTGGAGGAACGCTATCCGGATCTCTCTCCGAAGGAACGGGAAGACCGCATCGTTGAAGAAAAGAAGTGTGTGTTTATCAAGCAGATCGGGTGGCCTTTGTCACGCAGCGGTAAGCCTCATGACGGGCGTGCGCCGGACTATGATGACTGGAACCTGAATGGTGATCTTCTGTTCTGGCTGCCTTCTCTGCAGATGTCTCTGGAACTCTCCAGTATGGTGTCCAGCTGCGGATGTTCAAATTCAAAGCCGGACGCGGCGAAGGCGCGCTTGAAAAAGGCCATGTCAAAGGAGGCGTTGTGCGCCACGAGCACCGCGCCTTCGCAGAATTTGGC
>JAFRMA010000009.1 GCA_017430925.1 Solobacterium sp.
AGGAGATCGCCATCATGGGCGGCGCCATCATCGGCGGAAACCGGACACCGGCTGCCGAATTCAATATTCTTGCGGATCCCCACGCCGCCCAATGCATCTTCAAATCCGGGATCCCCGTAGTGATGTTCCCGATCGATGTCACCCACCAGATGCGCCTGACCAAAGCAGATCTTGAAGAGATCGGATCCTGCGGAAAACCGTGGAGCCGGCCCCTGCAGGAAGCCAACGCGTATATCATGCCGCTGTATGAGCGCAACGGACACGGCTCCGTCGTCTTCATGCACGATTCCTGTCCGGTCATGTGGCTGCAGTATCCGGAACTGTTTGAAGGAAAGCTTGCCGGTGTCAACGTGGAAACACGGTCCGGACCGGCCCTCGGCATAACAATCAGCGATCTCTACGTCTATGCCGACCAGCTGCCGCTGAAGAACGTCACGATCATGCTGAAGGGAGACACCGACGGCATGGCTGTGAAGGTCAAGGAACTGCTGAGATCCTGAGTATCTCCTGTATATGAAAATGTCCTGCTTCTGAAGTGCTCCCCAAAAGTTGAACAAAACTTTTGGGGAGTGTTTTTATGAAATTGAGTTATGAAGAAAAAGTAGAAATCTACAATGAATGGAAACAGCGGCATAAGAGTCCGGAAAGAATTGCCAAAGAGCGAAATCTGAATGCCTCAGGGGTAAAGTATATAATTCATCTGGCAGACCTTCATGGACTGGAATCTCTGGAACATAAGTACCATTATTATTCGCCTGAGTATAAAGAGAACGCAGTCATGAGGGCATTGTCAGGAAAGGAATCGGTGAATCAAGTCTCGCTTGAACTGGGACTGTCCAATCATGGTACTCTTCCCAGATGGATCAAAGAATACATAGAAAACGGGTATACTGTCATTGAAAGGAAACGGGGACGGCATGCCAAAGACGAAAAAGACAATAGAGGAACTTCAGGCAGAGAACGAGGAACTGCAGCGGCAGAACGAAGAACTTCGTCAGAAGAATCTCAGGCTTACAATACAGATCGAATACGCAAAAAAATTAGACGCCTTGGTTTCGGAAAGAGAGAAACGCGAATCGAAGAAATAGCGGCTGCTGTGACGGAACTGAGGCAGGAACTGAAGTGCAGTATCGGATTCATACTGAATGCGATCAACAGTGATCCGGAACTGCCGAATATCACACGCAGCACATACTATTACACGATCCGCAAGACAGACAAAGACGTAAAGAATGACGCCGTAATGAACGAGATCATAAAGATCTACTATGATCACAAAGGGAGATACGGATACCGGCGAATCACACTTGAACTGAAGAGGCGCGGACGTACGATCAATGTCAAGGCAGTCAGAAGACTGATGCGCAGAATGTGTCTTCACGGCCTTCAGCGGAATAAGAGAAAGTATTCCAGTTATAAGGGGACTGTCGGAAAGATCGCAGACAACATCATTCAACGGGATTTCTATGCGGAAGAGCCGAATCGGAAATGGTATACAGATGTGACGGAATTCAATCTTCGCGGCGAGAAGACATATCTGGCGCCGGTTCTGGATGGTTGCGGGTGTGATATCGTTTCTCATGTCATATCGAGATCACCGAATCTATGGCAGACGATGGAATCTCTCAGGATCGCTTTCGATAAATATCCGGAGGTAAGCGGACTGATCCTGCATACGGATCAGGGGTGGCAGTACCAGCACGCAAGTTACGTTCAGAAACTGAAGGATCATGACGTCATACAGAGTATGAGCAGGAAAGGTAATTCGATGGATAACGGATTGATGGAGAACTTCTTCGG
>JAFRMA010000058.1 GCA_017430925.1 Solobacterium sp.
AGTGTGATTTTCAGTGTGGGTTGTATAGGAAAAAAGCAATTTGCATGATTGTGGATATCTGTATAAACATGTTTATATACGGGAAAATAGGCACTATAACGCATAGTAAGCATATGTTTTGAGGTCTGCCAAGCGGCACCAGAGTGACAAAAACCCGCTTAAACAGCGGGTTTTTAATACTAAGCCATAAAAGATTCTAAATAAATAAGATTATCCCAAACAAACGACACCTTTTATCCCGGAACTGTCATTTTTCTGCCGCCGATAATCCATCGATTTCCGGCATTCTACTATACTTATATAAAATCACAATTATTTCACGGCTTCATACAATACTTTTTGAAACATTGGTGTCCACCATTCCGCGTATCCAGCCTTTGTCGGATGAACAACATCAGACATATAGAATTTGTAATCTTTCAACGGAATGGAATTAACCTCTTCATCTTCCCACAGATTCATAAAGATGGCATTCCATTTCTGGCATGCTGCTTTGGTTGCCTGAACCATTTCGTCATATTTTGCGGTATCATAGAAAGCTTTAACCCGGAAATATGGATCCGAATACACAATTACAGGGCAGTTCCATGTTTCTTGAGCATATGCGATCATCGCTTCCATAGCCCCTGTAAATGTACTGTCATCAAGATCTTTGAGGTCGGTAGAGGAACTGATTTCTCCTAAACTGGATCCAAAAGTCGAATCATTACTGGAGAGCTGTATTACAACTGCGTCAATACGATCCTGTGGCCCATAGTGCTTCAGACGGGGATAATAAGAGTTTTCATCCTTGGTCGTCACTGTTGTTGCCGGCCAGACTTCTTTGATCATATTTGCCTGATCGATGTGGGAGATATATTCCACAAACGAAGTGTTTTTAGCCGCATATCCCTGCGTGACTGACGAACCAACGCAAAGGATATTCTTCCCTTTAATTGGTGAGGACTCCAGTACAGGATAATTTTCCGGATTATACTTATCCGCATTTCCTGCTTTAATGATACCTAACCCATTATTTAGCTGGATGCCGCTGCTGATATTAACACCAAGGAAAACAGAAAGCAGGACAATTCCTATCCAGCGTAAAACAAGTTTCCTTTTTCCTTTTCTCTCCAGTTTACTGATCATCTCGGAAGAAACCTGCTGACGCTCATTGCCGGATGGAACTATTCCACTTATCAATTCAGTTAATGTTTTCACGAAATAAGGTGTCAGGTACTGATAACCCTTTTTTGTAGGATGGATCGAATCATTCATATAATGTTCTTTTTTCTTGGAAAAGACTTCAGTCAAACTGTCATCATTCCAAAAATCAATGATTTCTATACCCCATTTCTTCTTTAATTCCAGGAGTAATTTACACATCTCATTATAATGAACCGAACCATAACGGGGGTTTGTATATACCACGATTGGGCAGTCCCAATGCTGTTTTACATAGGAAAAGATTGTTTCCAAAGCGCCGCACACTGTTTTATCGTTGAATTTATTATCATTTGCGACTGTACCAACATCCACCTTGAAAGTAGCATCATTGGTAGAAAGCTGGCAGACAAAAGCATCACACGGTTGATTTGGATCTAACTTCAAAAGCCTCTCGACATAGGATTTTCCGTTTCCTTTATTCGCCAACGTTGTGCCGGCGACCGCTTCTTTGACTGTCAAAGCACCTGTAGAACTGCGAATCATATCAACAAAAGATATATTCCGAGAACCGGTTCCTTTGGTCACTGATGAGCCAAGGAAAATCAAATGTTTGCCTTTAAGAACGCTATCCGAATCTGAAGTTTCAATCGGATCAAACTGTTTCTGGTTTCCTTTCTGAAAAAAGCCAAATAACCTGAGTACCTGATATAAAACGAGAAGTAAAAATACGAAGAGTATCACCGGGATCGCCGATGACAAAGCTTTTACGCCAAAATACAGAAGTGTTGAAATAGATACACCATTCATAATTTTCATTCCTCCTGATTCCATTATAGAAATAACTATGCGTTTTAGTTATAATCAAAAGTAATAGTACATATAATTAAGGAGTATATAACTCATGAATCTGAAAGAAATGGAGTATCTTGTTGCACTAGATGAATATCGTAACTTCTCAAAAGCTGCGGACAATATTTTTGTCACACAACCTGCTCTTTCGCGGTTTCTCAGTAACCTTGAAAAAGAGTGCGGCACAAAGCTTTTCAAAAAGACTGCCAAAAACATCATACCAACCGCGGCCGGCGAATTATATATTCGCTTTGCCCGGGATACACTGAAAAGATGGAATCATTTGAATGAGGAAATCCTGGGCACAAAGTCCAAAAAGACCTTGAAGATAGGTATTCCGCAGAATTTGTCCCCTATTCTGGTGAAAGCAATCGTAAAATCCAAGAATATGTTCCCGGAGATGCGGATTGAACTGTATGAAGACATGTATCCTAATATTACTTCAGCGATCCATAATCAGACACTTGATCTGGCATTTGTCGGCAGTAAAAGCGATGCCAAAACATATCAATCGGAATTCGTCATGAACGAAGTTATCATGGTTTGTATGCCGGAATCATTTATGATCAGACCTCATGAAAGTAAAGGCATCCCTTTCTTCAATCTTGAAGATTTAAAAGGACATTCATTGATTCTGCCTATCGAAAACCATGAATTCAACCGAACCATCAACCATCTTTTCAGTTCCTCATCTATACCCATGGAAGATACTTTTTTTACGAAGAATCATCTTATGGCATTCGAATTATCCACACGTGGATATGGAATTGCCTTGATTGCCATGCCGATGACTAACTCTCAAGACCTCTTCTTTTACCAGAATTTCATCCGGCAGGATAACTTCATCTTTTGCAGACTGAGCGAAGAACCTATACTGCTTCCTTTATATGCGGTTTATAACCCAGACACTTCTGATGATTCTGCCCGAGTTTTTCTTCAAACACTTCATCAAACGCTGTTTGTGGACCCTGTAGATTCACAAGGAAAATAATACTTTTCAAGTTCTGCCAAGCGGCACCAAGAAGAAAGAAACCGCATGACTATGCGGTTTTTTATAACTCAGGTTGTTATACATTCTGACAGGAGCAAAGTTTATCTGAAACATACAGACTTGATCAGACAACCTGGTCCTCTTCTTTCTTTAACAATGGAGCTATCTTCTTCGGCCTCAGGACAAAGAGCGTGACAAGTGTATAGATTACGATCCAGAGGAGATATCCGATCCAGCCTTCCTTGCTTGGCGCAGACAGGATATTGACCGGAGTGTTGCCGGTAAGCCTGCCGCCTGCGATAAATCCGAGCATATCGTATACGGCATGCAGGAAGATCAGATACCAGATGTTCTTCCCGGTACGATAGTAGATCGCACCGAAATACATCCCGCTGAAGATGTTGACCGTTGCCTGTATCATTGCCGCGCTCAAGGGAATCTTGGCCCCGACTCCGTTGAGCAGATGCACACCGCCGAATATCACCCCTGCGAGGAATACCGCAGTCAGTACCTGCTTTGCGTTTGTTTCTCCGAAGTATTGGTGCAGAGTCCTCTGGATCAGCCCTCTGAACAGTACTTCCTCACCAAAGCCTACCAGGAACATCTGTCCAAGAAACAGGATCAGTTCTGTCTTGGTAATGGTGGCTGTAACGATTTCTGCCAGCCCCAGGAAAAGCTGCAGCAGGATCAGAAAAAACAGAAGACCTGCCGAGAGCCATCCCTTGCCGAGATATCTGCCTTCCGACCTGAAGAGGTCTGTCTTTTTCAGAAAGACAGCCGCGCCGATTGCCAGCACAGCCAGGAACAGTTGTCCCGCAAAATAACCCGCAAAATCATTCTGAAACAGCTTCAAGATCCTTCTTCCCATGACCAGGTATAGAAAGAGGCAGACAGCCGCCGTAACGACGGTAGTCAAAACATCTTTCTTTGTTGTCTTCTTATTCATGACCGGTTCTCCCGGATAATGTATACTTCTCTGCCAAAGTAGTCCTATTCCCTCTCGTTATTACTGCGCAATAACCGTTCGATTCCGGCATCGGAGTATCCCAGAAGTTTCCCGTAACGTACAGCGATATCTCTCCGGCATTCCTCATAAGTACCTGCCGCAACACTCTCCGCTTTATCCTGTTTGATCTTCAGATATTCTTCCAGATATTGATCTTCACAATAGAAGATGACCACATACCGGTTCTTATTCAGGGAGATCGGGAAGAGATCGGTAAACAGAGGCTCATCCTCCGGATAATACCTGACATTGTATTCTTGTCCCAGTTTGTCAAAATCTTCGAAGAATTCGTCACGCAGCGCTTTACTGTTGCATGGATGGGACAAAGCAATCTTCTTCAGACCGGCATTAACCATTTCACAGTAACAGTCCGCAGCTCCGAGCTGGTAGGAATAGAGATCGATCTTATGCATGGTATATACTCCTTTGCTTATTATTTCATTGTAACTTGCGGAGAAATTTCCATAAAGAAGAACCTGTAGATCCTGCCTTTACAAATTTCTTCTTCCGGGATAACTTGGATGATTGCGATTTTTTCTTGGTTGTTGGGTTTTATTATATATATTATAATATTGGATAATCCCATACTATGGAGAAAACGATATGAAGAAGATACCGGATAAACTGTTAAGCAAACTCTTCCTGTGTACCAGTCTGGTTTTAGTCATGGTACGGGTCAATACAACTTTGGTTTTTGCTGTCGATGATCCGGAGCCAGCGAGCACTCCGGTGATTGAAGAAGTTCTCACGGAAGATTCCCCGGAACAGACCGGCTCCCCTCTTGAAGTAACTGAGACGGTAGCAGAAATCGAAGCTGCCGGTGAACCGGAAGAACAGGAACTTGATACTGAGGAAAAGCCTGTGATTGCCGAGGATGATGAAGAAGCGGAAGAGGATGAAGCTTCCGAAGAAACTGATATCACGGAACAGGATGAAGAGACTACTGCAGACACAGACGAGGAAGAGACGGATGTGCCTGAAGAAGTTGAAGAGACGGATAATACCACAGTGAATGCTGACGCTGTAACAATTACGATCGGTGATACTTCCTTCAGTTCCGAAGATGAGGAAACATCCCATTGGTCCAACGGTACAGGATGGAAGAATATTCCCGGCCAGTATGTCGCCATGGTAAATTATGACGGCAGCGATGTCACGATCTCTGCAGACAGCGGTACATTTACACTTGCCGTAGCCGGCGTAAACAAGATCGACACTTTATCCGGAGATTGTTCCATTCAGATTTCCGGCAGCGGTATCGTTTTGATCAACAGTATCAAAATCAAGAAAGGCAATACCATTACCCTGCATCCGAATACCGCTCTCTACAGCGAAGGAAGTGCGGCAATCTTCCTGAAACAGGATGACAACAGCTATAAACTGATCAACGGCGGTATTCCCGGCATTCTGGATGAAGAATATACACTGGATAATGTCAATCTGAGAATACCGAAAGATTCCTCCCTGTCTCTTCGTGCCATGTGTATACGCACAGAGGAATGGCATGAGGAAGAAACCGGCGAGTTAAAGACAGACGTTACTTATTTCACGGATTCCATTTCTTATGAAGACAAAAATCCGGTACATGAAAACGGATGGGTCAACATTGAAGATAGCGGAGCACGGCTTATTCTGGGAAAGAATGCCACTCTTACGGTTGACGACGGCGGTTCCATCCAGCTTAAGAATTTCAAGAACGAGACCGCATTATTCCCCTACTATGTAAAGCCGGAGATCGTCATCCACGGCACACTGAACGTCAACGGCTATACAGAGGGCGGCTGTGTGGATATCAGTGACGGAAAGCTTAACGGAAGCGGATCGGTAAAGTCCGCAGAAGTCACCCTTGGAGCTTCAGGGAATCTGTCACCAGATCTTGTTCTGGAAGACAGTTTTCTGACCATCTGGGGATCCGAAAACGGAACGCAAGCATCGCCAACGATCAAGGACAGCGTAATCTATCTGAAAGGAAAAATAGTTCGTCTGCCGGAGTTGAATGTCTCAGGGAACTCTATTATCGGTCTTGACACCGAAGGAGAAAGTATCAATTCTTACTCCATTGGAGATATTACATTAAGCGAAGGTAGTGATCTATCTGTTCTTGCCAATGAGCACGATTACTGGTCACATGGTGACGTGAACGGCGCCCCGGACAGACTTCTGGAAGATGCTCATCTGAGGATCAGCGGAAACATCACCGGAGGTACTGTCTCCGTACTTGCAGGATGCGTATAGTATGACGGTACACAAACAGATGTGCTGCCCCTTGTTCCTGTTCCGGGAGAATATGCTGCCTATGCTTCCAGAGTACTTGTCGATAATATTGCGATGGACTCCACGATATCTCCGCTGAATGTCACTTCGTCAAAAGCCAGCGAACTTTCAGGTAGTGCTGAGATTCCTGTAATGTCATTCATTGTCAGAGATTCTCTGGAATTGGAAAAAGCCGAAGCCCGGAGTTGGGAAGTTGAAACCGCGTGGAATCTGGATCCTCTGGAACGAAAAGACGGACAGGAATTTACCGCAAGATCTTTCCTGACACAATATGGGATCGTTGATGACGATACGGTAAACATTCCCCACGGAAATTACTTTTATGCCGTAGAAGTTATATACTCTGACCTGAGCCGTACCCGCTTATGGCTGGATGATCGATATACTTTCAACACTGATGATGTGATTCTGATTCGTGCACTGCAGTGTGCAGGTAAAGGCGGACAGGGTGGCTCAACAACGACTCACACCGGCACTTCCTTTACCGGTAACGGTGAACTTGGCGGAACCGGTTCCGGTTCTGTGCAGGCAGGAGACGGAAAAGTAATCTTTGGTGAAAAAGAAGATCCTGAACCTACGCCAACACCGGAGCCAACACCAGAGCCAACGCCGCAGCCGACGCCTGATCCCACACCACGACCGACACCGGATCCCAAACCTACACCAAAACCAGATAACAACAGTAATACAGATACGGTGATTAACAATACCACCGGGACACAGAAACCAAATAACCCTTCTACTGCGGCAGTTGTTACACCTGCGCCGACGTACAGACCGCAGACAACCACTTCCGCCTACACGGTATACTTCGATACCAACGGCGGTACGGAGATCCTGTCACAGTCAGTAAAATCCGGCGGTACAGCCGCAAGACCGTTTAACCCAGAAAAAGACGGATTCACCTTTGACGGCTGGTACAAAGATGAAGAATTGACCGAACCGTTTGACTTCCTCACACCGATTCAGTCCAACATAACACTATACGCGAAATGGATAAAGAATACGGAGCCGGAGAAAGTTGAACCGGAAGTCACCAAAGAACCGGAACCGGAGAAACCCGCGCCTGTGACACCGGAGAAAAAGAAGTTGCCATGGCTTTGGATCCTCCTGGGAGTTCTTGGAGCTGCAGGAGCCGGCGGCGGTATATTCTTCTTCACAAAGAAAGATGACGACGAAGAGGAAGAAGAAAAAGAATGATAGAAAAAACCGCATTGACTGCGGTTTTTTTCTGTTTCAACCTGTGATACTATTCCAATCCTTGGACTATTGCCTTAAAGTGTCTGCCTCTTTCTTCAAATCCGGAATACTGATCGAACGAAGAAGTTGTCGGTGAAAGCAGTACGGTATCCCCTGCCGTGGCAATCTTCCGCGCTTCGTGAACAGCTTGTACAAGATCTTCGGTAATGATGGCTTTTTCACCAACCAGATCTCCGGCAATTCTGGGACCGGATTTTCCATATCCAATCACCTGCTTGACACATCCCAGATAGTTCTTCATCTCATCCATGGAGAGATTCTTTTCAAAGCCTCCGACCAACAAGATCACGCCGTGGTCAAAAGCTTTCAGTGCCGTAATTGTCGCGTCAGTATTGGTTCCCTTGGAATCGTTGTAGTATTTTACACCGTCTAATTCACGGACAAATTCAATCCTGTGTTCAACACCCTGGAAAGCGTAGGCAGCCCGGCGTATCTCTTCCGCTGTAACACCGGCAGCCATACATGCGCTGACTGCAACGATCATATTCTGAAGGTTATGCCTTCCCGGGATCTGGATTCTGCCTGTTTCCAGGATCTTTTGCCCATCGATGATCATCCAGCCGTCTTTCAGGTATCCGTCTGTATCCGTCCGTTCCAGGGATATGGATTTAATCTTGCAGTGTACCGGATATTTCTTGGTATATACCTTCAGATTCTCGTCGTCCGCGTTCAGGATGAACGTATCCTCTTCCTTCATGTTCTTGTATACCAGTGTTTTTGACCAGTAATACGTTTCCAGACTGCCCATGACATCCACATGATCCGGGGTAAGATTCATGATTGCGGCTACTTCCGGCCGGAACTGCTCGATGTCCACCAGCTGTGCCTGGCTGATCTCCAGGGCGATATAATACCCTTCCTGTTCCAGCAGATCATGTTCCAGGACAAGTTCACATAGAGGAATTCCGATATTCCCGCCGACCAATGCTTTATCACCATAGTGCTGCTTGAGGAACTCATAGACTAATGTCGTGGTCGTTGTCTTACCGTTGGTTCCGGTAATTGCGACATAGTGCTGCGGTTTGGCTGTCTGATATGCCAGTTCGATTTCCGTGATCACAGGAATGTTTCTTTCACGCAGTTTTCTGACCAGGGGGCTGACATGAGGTACTCCCGGATTCTTAATCACAAGATCAAAGTCTTCATCAAACAATTCTTCGGTCTGGGGGTGATATTTCACCGTATCTGAAAGACAGTCTTCCGGTACCGGCCTCAGATCCGTAATGACGATATCTTCCGCGCCTAGTTTCAGTAATAACTGAAGCGCAGCCTTTCCGGATCTTGCGAATCCCATGATCAGTATTCTCTTCCCCTGAAATTCCATTCGTATTCCCCTTTCTGGTCTCTGTATACAGAGCGGTTGTATGAATCAGTGTTATAATATACGTACTGAATTGGTGAGTATGATGAATAAAAACGTGTTGATTTCTTTCTTCTTATCTCTGGCTGTCTGCCTGATCGGTGCGTTTGTCAATTACCGTGCTTTTCTTTCCGGTAAGTATCTCCTGTGGTCCATGAAGATGTACGGAGGAGAAATCACGATTGAATACGGGTTCGGATGGATCGTTTCCCATATCTACGGTATGACTCCGGACAGTACCACTTCCCATAATCTGCGTTTCAGTCCGGTACAGTTTATCCTGATGCTTGCGGTTGGAACAGTACTGATCTTTTTGATCATCACACTGGTCTCAAGATTCAGAAAATCCCGTTGATTCTCTGTCCGGATATTAGTTTTTGATCATTTCCAGTACTTCCGGTATATGGTCCGGCATAAGACCGGCTTTCATCTGCGCTTCAAGATCTCTGCGTATTGTTTCTCTCTGGCCTTCACCAAGTCCTGCCAGGATTCCGAACAACCGGTCGCATTCTGCTCTATTGCCGCTGTACAGATACGCATACGCCAGATTCAGATTCGCAAGTACGTTGTTGGGCTGCAGTGCGCATGCCTGTTGGGAAGCCTGAAGTGCTTCCTGGGGATTTCTCTTGTGGATCAGAAGGTCGTAGGACCGCCATGTATGATACTGGGCTTGATCGTATGTCCCAAGTTGATCATAGACAGACGCATATACCGATAATCCGGATTGGAAATACTCTTCGGATTTTTTATAATCTCCGGCTTTGAACGCATTCTCTCCGGTATTCAGCAATGCTGTGGCATACAGTGACGCGTCCGAGGCAGTTTTTGTCTTGTCGTAGACTTTCCTGTATGCCTCTGCCGCTTTCTGGTACAGAGGATCGGCTTGTTCGTACTGTCCCTGTATATTCAGACAGAGTCCGTAGTTATTATAGAGTTCTCCGCAGATCAACGCGTATGTGAGGTTTTCTTCATCTTCTGCCAGTTCTTCCGCGGCTTCGGTTGCCTGCAGGAATGTACGCTCCGCTTCCTCAAAATTACCGGAATCCATCAGGCAGGAAGACAAGGAAGACATTGCGCGGAGATGATCCGCAAGAACCTGAAGAGAGTCGTTATTCTGTCTCAGGGATTCGTATTCCGTACATGCCTGACGGAGATATTCCTCCGCGTCTGTGTATCTGCCGCTGCGGTACAGATATACGCCGTAGTTATCCAGGAGCTGCGCTTTTGTCTTTTGAGTATTTTCATCAG
>JAFRMA010000059.1 GCA_017430925.1 Solobacterium sp.
GAATACAACGGACTTGAGATCCTTGACCGTGTAGGCGGCGGCGACTCCTTCGCATCCGGTCTGGTTTATGGACTGATGACCTACGGTGATGCTGAAAAGGCTGTTAACTATGGTGCAGCGCACGGCGCACTGGCAATGACAACACCTGGTGATACATCCATGGCTTCCAAGGAAGAAGTAGAAGCAGTCATGGGTGGTGCAGGCGCAAGAGTTAAGCGTTAATAACACGCCAAAGTCAATAATCGATAAAAAGAATGAGCGGGAAGAATTCCTGCTCATTTTCTTTATCCGGTTCGTGACTTATCTCCTGGGAAAGAGAGTATATTATGCGTGATGTTTTCAGCGTTGTTCAGTTTATTTCCCTTCGTTATTCTTCCGGTAGTCTCTCGGGGATATTCCTGTTTTCTTTTTGAATAATCTCGTGAAATATGCGGCGTCATCATATCCGGACAGGGATGCGATATCCTGTACCGGAAGAGTAGTGCTCTTTAGTAACTCCTGCGCATTATCCATGCGTTTCTTTGCGATGTATGCAGTCATGGTCATGCCTGTTTCCTCACGGAAACGTGCAGAAAGATAACTTTTACTGACATTGAGTTCATCCGCTACCAGGTCAAGTGAAAGATTCTGGTGATCTATGCCGGCACTGATAAAATTGACCGCATCGGAAATGATCCGGGAGTACCCAGTGACCTTGTGCTTTGATGTAAGTTTGCAATACTCTGTGATCATTTCCTCTGCCAGACGATCAAGTTTCTTCAAGTCATACGTCTTCAATATTCTGACAGACATCTGCCGTGAGATCTCATCCAGGAAGTATGGATGTACATTTCCTTGTTGTGCCGCTTTTCTGCAAAGTGTATTCATTACCGCAAGATAATACTGCTGGGAACGGATCGTATCAGAAGATCTGACATCGAACGTAAATCTGTTGATTCTGGCAACTGCTTTTCTGGCACCTGTTTCATCACCATTCGCGATTCTTTCCATCATCACGGTTTCATTCTGGTATTTCTTTTCCAGGTTCTTCAGACGGATACTATGATCTTGTTTGACCGCTGTGCCGAATTCAGGGCTTGTTACGGCAATGTCCATCTTCCGGATGTCCGCATCATCTCCCTGTACAAAGTGAGCGAGTACTTCAATATAGGAGTGCAGAATACCTTCATCTGTAATGCAGGGGAGTGATCCGTAGTACTGAAGCAGTAATATGATCTGTTCATTCGTAATACGCTGACTGCGGAACATTTTCCTGATTTCACTGATTTCCAGAACTTTCGTAATATACGGACCGATAAGTACCATCAGATCTTCCGCTTTATTGTGCGGTAAAAGAATATACGAGCAAGCATATTCATCCTGCAGATAATAAATAATCCTTTCTTTTTCGTTGTTAAAATCGATTCCGGTAAATTCGGAAAGAGTCTGAGACCGGTTGATTCCCAGCATTGACCTCAATCCAAGATCAAACTCTTCAGAAAGATTTTCGTACAGGTAGATCTCCTCGGCTTTCAGGAAAAGACTGTTCATAAATTCTTCTGTTAATTCATACAGAATTTCCAGGTTCTTATTCATAGAATTATCATAACAGAAAAATTATCCAATTATATATAAAAATTGTCCTGTTATCACACTTGCTTCAAGATTAAGATATAGACGAATAGAACCTGTAAGAAAATCTGCGCAGATAAAACAGGAGAATTCACGAAAGGGGTTACAAAAACAAAATGAGTACTGCAAACAGTAAGTACGATGCCGGTAACGGCATCCATCGTGTACCGTTGTGGAGAATCGGCGGATATGCGTTGAACAACACTGCTACAAATTTGTATCTGTTTATGATGAATTTCATCGCATTCTACATTACCGGATGGGTAGGACTAGGTGTAGTCCTGGCTGGAAGCTTCTCCATGATTATGAGAATCTGGGACGGTGTAACAGACCCGTTCATCGGATATGTAGTAGACAGAACTAACGGTAAGTTCGGTAAGAACAGACCGTTCATGGTCATCGGCAACCTGATCCTCTGCGTTTCCAGTTTCCTGATGTTCCATCTTACTCCAAGCATTCCGGAAGGCGGCGCCAGAATTGCGTGGTTCTTCCTGATCAACGCGATCTATTACATTGGTTATACATTCCAGTGTGTTGTCACAAAATCTGCACAGAGCTGTGTAACAAACGACCCGAAACAGAGACCTGTATTTGCAATCTTTGACGCAATCTACAATATGATCCTCTTCACAGGCGGACAGGTCCTTGTGTCTTCCTATCTGGTACCCAAGTACGGCGGATTCCAGAACGATATCGGACTGTTCCATGAACTGTGGATGATCGTCGCAATCGTTTCCGCAATCTTCACCTGTATCGCAGTAATCTCCATCTGGCCGAAGGATAACGAAAAATACTTTGGCACAGGCAAACCTCAGATGATCACATTCAAGGACTACTTTGATGTCATCAAGAACAACAAAGCTATTCAGATGCTCGTTCTCTCCGCATCTACAGACAAACTCGGTTCTGCAGCAAGAACATCCGTTGTCACACTGATCATGTACGGTATCGTTGTCGGCAACTATGCTCTGTCCGGAGGCTTCAGTGTCTACACAACAATCGGTAACATCCTGTTTACCTTCGTAGGTCTTGGTGTTATTGCCACAAAGTTCGGCCAGAGAAAGGCTATGATCATCTCCAGCTGGGTAGCTCTTGGCGGCAACATCCTGATGATCCTGCTGTGGCTGTTCGGTGATCCTAAGACTCTGAATCTCCCTGGTTACGAAGGTTTCACAGGCTTCACATTCTTCACGATTGCCCTGTTTGTGCTGACTGTTGTTACCGGCGGTTTCCAGCAGGTATCTTCCAACATCGTTATTCCGATGACTGCTGACTGTGCGGATTTTGAAACATATCGTTCCGGAAAGTATGTCCCGGGTCTGATGGGGACACTGTTCAGCTTCATCGACAAGCTGGTTTCTTCCCTGGCACCGATGATTGCTTCCTTGTGTCTGGCTGCAATCGGCTTCAAGGAAGCTATGCCTGATCTGAACACACCGTTTACTCCTCAGCTGAAAATTGTCGGTATCTTCCTGATGTACGGACTTGTATCCATCGGTCTGCTCGTCAACGTTATCGCAATGAAGTATTATCCGCTGACAGCGGAGAAGATGGAAGAGGTACGTGAACGTATCGCTGAAATCAAAGCTGAATACGCAAAAGGCTAATTACACAATCTGATCTGCCGGAGGTATGAGATGGCAAAAAAGAATAAAGTTTTGAAAAACAGAAAGAAATCTACACCGCTCAATGATGAACAGATCGAAGAACTGTTCGCACTTGAGTCAGAATTATCAGATTTGAAACGGCAGTACAATATTGAAGACAAGTCTTGGTTTGCCCGCCTGGGTGACCGCTATTATGCCTTCAAGGAAGCACATACTGTCCTCAATCCGGTAAAGCGCAAAACATACCTCTGGCTTTGTCTGCTTGCCGTACTTGGCATCAATCAGTTCTATGCAAAGCATTGGGTGAAGGGATTGTTCTATCTGGCACTCAGCTGGACAGGAATTCCCGTAGCCTTCGGCTTGATTGACTGGATGATCGCAGTACCGAAAAAAGCAGATGAAAACGGATATATACTGATATAAGTAAAGGAGAGAAATTATGACAGCATCATTACTTTATCCCCGTGTTACAGCAACGCGCCGTGCCGTTTCTCTTGACGGTCTGTGGAAATTCAAATTTGATCCTGAATCCAAGGGTACAGCAGAAAACTGGATGAACGGACTGAAGAACACTGTCAATATGCCTGTCCCTTCAAGTTTCTGCGATATCTTCACTGATAAGGACAGCCGCGAATACTGCGGAGACTTCTGGTACGAGACAGAATTCCTTGTGCCGGAAGAATGGAATGATCGTAAGATCGTTGTCCGCTTCGGAAGTGTTACACATAAAGCAAGGGTATTTATCAACGGAACAGAAGTTACACAGCATACAGGAGGTTTCCTGCCGTTTGACGCGGATATTACTGATTATGTAAAGTTCAATGAGAATAACAGACTGTCTGTTCTCGCAAATAATGAACTTTCCCAGGTCATGATTCCCTGCGGAACAACCGAAGTCTTATCCGACGGGAAAAAGATTGCCACACCTTACTTCGATTTCTACAACTACGCCGGTATTCACCGCCCGGTCAAACTGATGGCACTCCCAAAAGAGTCTGTGACGGATTATTCTACAGTTTACAGACTGGAAGAAGGAAAAGCATTCATCGACTACAGTGTAGAAGCAGAAGGAAACGGAACTGTCAGTGTTGTCCTGTATGATGATGAAGGTAACTGCGCAGCGAAAGCTGAAGG
Organism: Solobacterium sp.; assembly: GCA_017430925.1. GTDB lineage: Bacteria > Bacillota_I > Bacilli_A > Erysipelotrichales > Erysipelotrichaceae > Bulleidia. The sequence continues at coordinate 4,353 of JAFRMA010000059.1, forward strand.
CAGAACAGGCACCCTGGAAGTAACCGAACCCAGACTATGGGGAGTCGGAAAGCCGAATCTCTATACGATTGTCATCAGTTTATGTAAAGACGGTAAACTGGCTGATGAATACAAGGATCGTATCGGTATCCGCACATTCGAAGTAAAGGGAGGAGAACTTCTTCTCAACGGCAAACCGATCTATCTGAAAGGCTTCGGCAAGCATGAGGACGCAGATATCCGCGGTAAGGGTATGGACTATGCCATTGCCCAGCGTGACTATGAATGCATGAAGTGGATCGGTGCAAACTGCTACCGGACAAGCCATTATCCGTATGCGGAAGAATGGTACTACATGGCTGATGAGGAAGGCTTCCTGATCATTGATGAAGTACCGGCAGTCGGTATGTATGAAAGCCTGATGAACGCAGTGGACGCTTCCAGCGGAAAGAAACAGTCCGTCACATGGTTCGAAAAAGAAACAACACCGGAACTTCTCGAACACCACATCAACTGTGTCCATGACATGATCGCCCGTGATAAGAACCATCCGAGCGTCATCGCCTGGTCACTGCTCAACGAACCGGAAACAGTACACGAAAGCGCAAGACCTTACTTTGAAAAGGTATTCGCAAAAGCACATGAATTTGATCCGCAGAAGCGTCCTCGCACCTACGCGCTGATCATGAATTCCAGACCCGGACTGTGCAAGTGCTGGGATCTGAGTGACTTCGTTTCCCTCAACAGATACTATGGCTGGTATGTCATGGGCGGCCCGAAGATTGTCAATGCCGAAAAAGCATTCCGCGCAGAAATGGATGCCTGGGCACAGATCCGCGGAGACAAACCGTTTATCTTCACCGAATACGGTGCTGATACAAACGGTGAACTTCACAAGCTGCCAAGCGTGATGTGGAGCCAGGAATACCAGGATGAATATCTGGAAATGACGCACAGAGTCTTTGACAGCTATCCCTGGATCAAGGGTGAACTTGTCTGGAACTTCGCGGACTTCCAGACGACCGAAGGTATCATCCGTATGAACGGAAACAAGAAAGGTATCTTCACACGTGACCGTCAGCCCAAGAGTGCTGCGTTCGTGTTCAAAAAGAGATGTGAAAGCCTGCCTGAAGACTACAAAGGCTGAACTTGAAACAAGGAAAGAGGCACTGCAGTATATACTGTATGCCTCTTTTTGATATACGAAGTCTAAGGAAGAAAAACTACAGACAACTGTGTTTACAGCGTTGTGACTGCATCAGGGAATTCTACGCCTTCTTTCTGTTCAAGGGTAATTCCGGAACAGTGCAGATCTTGAATAAACTCTGCCTCAAAACGCAGATCTGCGGCTTTGATCATTAGATTTTCCATTGTGAAATCAGAGAGATTGTATTGTTCACTGTTTTGTACATTGAAGAAGGTATCACAGTCAAAGGTACAGTTTCTCAGCGTTACATACCTGCTGCAGGATACCGGCAGATCTAATCTTCCCTGCAGATCAAAGTACTGTCTCCAGGGATTGATATTCAGGAAATTTGCGGTCTTCCCCTGTATGTCTTCCATCAGTACGTATTCATAACACTGCGGTGTATCCGGCCGGAACTTCATCCACAACAGGTTATATCCTTCAGACACATGAATTCTCCGCAGGATGATATTTCGGTCATAAATCGATTCAGAGCCGAAGGTCAGACATCCGTGGACAAATCCGTATTCACAGTCTTCAATAATGATTCGCTCATTTCCTCCGTTATCCGGATCCTGATCTGCCCAGGGACCTTTACCGCCTTTCAGAGCAACCGCGTCATCATTGACAGCCATATAACAGTTTTTAATGAGAACATCTGTGCAGGCATCAATATCGATGGCATCCGTACTCGGACCCCGGATCCCCTTATGCGGAGACAACATCCTGCACCCGATATACTTCACATGATCACAGTGATAGATATGTGTTGTCCAGAACGGGGAGTTCTGAAAGGTGATTCCGGAGATCAGGACGTTGGAGCTGTCTGAAATATACAACAATCTGGGACGTTGTTCATCTTTGTTTGTACAGGCAGGATTCCATGCACGCCTCAGCCAGAATTGTCTCCAGAACGCTTCTCCGCTGCCGTCAATGGTTCCTTCCCCGGACAACACAAATCCATCGGAACGGGTGACGTTGATCAGCGCAGGAAAGTATGTACATGTCTGTCCTTCAATTCTGGTTGTGCATAGGGGATAGTCCCATGGATGTTCACTGCCTTTCAGGATACCGCCTTTTTCAATATACAGATTCACATTCCCGGGGAAAAACAGCGCACCGGTCAGCCATGTGCCTGCCGGAACAACGATCACACCGCCGTTAACTGCTGCGTGGTCAATCAACGCCTGGATAGCCTCTGTCTGCAGGGTTCCGTCATCCCGGATTCCGTAATCGTTCAGTGAATAGGGTGTGCCGAGTTCGTTCTGTGACGGAACATAAAGGTCGTAGAACCACGAATCGATCTTTGTACCGTCAGGAAAGTATTCTTCATGCATAAACTCGTTCCTCCTGTGCCTATTACTATCATAAGTGATTATCCGGAAAATTGACTTATGACATGCACAAGTCGGTCCCGGCCATGTTAATTTATCCTGATCAAATGTATACTTATAAAAATATCGGAGGTTCTTTATGAAGAAACAGGAAAAGTCCAGGAAAGAAGAAAACAAGGAACTGACGGAACGTGAGAAGGCCAGGGTTGAATCATTTCAGATTATGAGTGAGAACCTGAGAAAGCAGGGGTACCGTCAATATTCACTGTCTGTTGGAATTGATAAAGCAAACAGGCTGGCACTGATCATGGTACTTCCTGTATTCGGACTGTTTCTGACTCTGTACATCATCTGTAATCCCGGCGGAGGTATCGGTTTCCGCACCCTGAGTGACACATTGTTGTTTGCCGGAGGCTTGATCGGACTGACGGTTCTCCATGAATTGATCCATGGTGTAACATGGAGTTTCTTCTCCGAAAACGGGATGAAGGATATGGAATTTGGTATTCTGCGTGATACGATGACACCATACTGCACATGTCTTAGACCACTGAAGAAAACCGGATATATCACCGGTACGATCATGCCCCTGATACTGACCGGAATCATTCCCGCAATTGCCGGAATCATGACCGGAAGTTTCCTGATGCTGATGATCGGAATCGTCATGATTCCCTCTGCCGCAGGGGATATCCTGATCATATTTACACTGCTGAAACATAAATCAGACAGTAAAGACCAGATTATCTGCGATCTGCCTGTACAGGCCGGATGTATGTTGTTTGAAAGATAAGGTGAGAATAATGGATTATAACGGGAATATACTGTACGGAAAGAAGTGGGCAGTCTGCGGTGACAGTTTTACTGCCGGTGTGACCGGTACAGTCATAAAAGAAGGTATATACAAGGGGTACAGTTATGCATATCCGTACCTGATCGGAGAACGGAATCATATGGAGATTTATCCGTTCTTCATGGGCGGCAGGACGCTGGCATTACCGGAAGATGGGACGTTCCACAACAGTCTGTCTGACCCGGAACAGGAGTGGTATTACCGGAATATCCCGGACGATACGGATTATATTACAATCTATCTCGGTATTAACGATTCTCACCATGAACACGGAAAAGGCGGAGACGGGGAAGATCCCCGTGGGATTATCCCGCTCGGAGAAATTACGGACGAAACCGTACATACCTACTACGGCGCATGGAATCTGATGTTGACATGGCTGATTGAACACAGACCGTTTGCCCACATCGGAATTATCGTATCCAACGGATGTGACCGGGAAGCTTACCGCAATGCCCAGATCGAAATCGCGGAAAAATACGGAATCCCGTATATCGATATGAACGGTGACCGTTTTACTCCGGCGATGATTCGCTCGCAGAATCCGGCAATTCCGGAAAGTGTAAAGCATATGATCAAGCTGAAACAAGCAGTAGATTATCCTGCCAATACCCATCCCAATGATGCGGCACATGAATTTGAATCGTACTTTATTGAGAACTTTCTGCGCAGGATCTAGAATACAATTGGAAAAGGAGAAAACAACAACATGAATCCTACAATTATCGGTGAAAACTGTGGTTACTGCCAGGGCGGGGAACTGCTCGCGGCATTCGGCATCAAAATCTGTGATCTGAACGTCAGCCAGCTGATTTTGTTCAAAGAACAGAGTCATCCGGGCAGATGTATCGTCGCTTACCAGAATCACATCAGCGAGATCGTTGATCTGACAGCGGAAGAACGGGCAGCCTTTATTGAAGATGTAAACCGTGCTGCAAAGGCAATCCATGCCGTATTCCATCCGGATAAGATCAACTACGGTGCCTATGGGGATACCGGTTGTCATCTGCACGTACATCTGGTACCGAAGTATAAAGATGAATATGAATGGGGCGGTGTCTTCGCCATGAATCCCGGTGAGAAATTCCTGAGTGAGGAAGAATACACCGAGATGATCGAAAAGATCAAAGCAGCGCTTTGACAAATAAATACATACAGGATCGGAAACGGTCCTGTTTTTTGTGTGTGGAAGAGCTTACAAAAGAAAGGGGTTACAGAAAAAAGGCAAATGTAAACGGTTAACTTCAAAAGTGAAAAAAATATCTTATGAAATAGTCTTGAATTACATTTTGACAGACCTATAATAACGGTGCGTGAAAAAAATGACACGCAAGAATGGCAAGATGCAGATGAAACTGAATACTATCTGCAAGGAGGTAAGTTTATTATGAACACATTCTTTAAAGCAGCCGCACTGTTCGGCAAACCGTATTATGAAGATGATCATGACGGAGACGCTCTCTGGAATACAGTCCTCTGGGCATTTGGAGCACTGGGACAGAAAGACTAATTGTTACAGTACTGAAACCGGACAGGATCGGATATACTCCGGTTCTTTTTTTTCGCCTGTTCACAGACAGAAGTATAATCCGTTTTTCATTCTTGCGATGATTGTTCGTTCCCATGCGACTGCAGCTGTTTCCGGTACTGTGCTGGTGACATACCTGTAATATCCCGGAAACCCTGAATGAAATAATTCGGGGTATTGAAGGCCAGCTTGTCTGATATTTCATGTACGGAAAGAGACGTTGTTCTCAGAAGGGACTTAGCCATTTCTATTTTTGCGGAACGGATATAGGAGGAGACGGATTGCCCGGTCTCCTTTTTGAATTTCGTTGTCAGATAGTATTCGGTGTAACCTGCAAGTGCCGCAAGATCAGAGGTACGTATTTTTCTGTCCAGGCTGAGGTTGATATAGTCACAGCATTTTTGAATTTCACGGGAATATCCAGGGTTGGCATGCAGATAATGCACGCGGTAAACAAAATCATGGTACATAGCATGCGCCAGAGTGCTCAGTTCGCCGGAATCGCGGCAATCCTCCACAGCTTGAATGTAGGAGTCACCGAGTTCATAGGCAATGTCCGGCGGTAAACCAGCTTCCATTGCAGCTCTGCTGACCAGGGTAACGAATACGATGATACTTGTTTTTGCCTGCCGGAGAGGTTCCTGTCCCTTGACAGGCACACCGCTGCTTATGTTCATGCTGTTCTGCAGAGCATCCATATAATCAATATCACCTCGTCGTACCGTATCCAGCATGGCTTTTTCAGAAGCGTATACTTTATACCGGTCACGTTTAGATGCCTCTGAGAGGTGTATTTTCAGATTCGGATCATTACTTTTCTGTAATGCCTGCAGGTCCAGCTGCTGGCCGGTCAGTGTATTGTGGATGATCAGGGCATAGCGGATGAAGATGGCATAGGACATAACCGGAAGATCATGCAGAAGATTACATAGATTATCTGCCCAGGCGGAACGAAGCGGATTCCGGATATAAGGAATCAGAGCTGTACGTATCTGCTGCTCTTCCGCAGGGGAATAAAAAGTCGGACCCACGACAAATATGAGGTCTCTGTTACGCTCAGATTCATAGGTCAGCGCCCACTGCATCCCGATAGGAGAACCAATGATCTCCGGATATGTTTTCTCTGAATCTTCCGCATAGGCAATCAATTTCTCCTGTCCGCCAAAGATCGTAAATGTCTGATCCAGCAGCGTTTGTTCTTCTTCCGGGCAGGAGGAGGCGATATATTCTCCTTTGCGGTTATAGCACCAGACATATAGTTTTTCTCTCTTTGGAATCAGGCTCTGAAAGAAAACCAGATTCTGTTCACCACGTGACATTGGCATAAAAATATACCTCCATTAAACCGAAAAAAAGATATTCTTCTTATATTATGCACCTTTATCTGTCATTATAAACACGAATTTTTGTAACTTTCACATTAGTTTATGGCTATACTATGGGAACGCTTACATCTACAATCTGTATTGTAAGTGCAAAACAATATGCACTGTATTATGAAAAGGAGACATCTCATGGAAAAGGAAACACTCACTCAAACATCTAATGATACTGTAGAATACCGCCGCGCAAAGCTCTGGCAGATCATTCTGGTCGCCTTCAACGCGTTTAACGGTATGGCGGTCTACTTCCTGATCGGTCTTGCCAGTTATTCCGCAAGTATCGGTTATGGTATCGCTACGCTTGCTGTCGGCGGACTTCTGACATTTACCCGTATCTTTGACGCGGTCACCGATCCGATTCTGGCTTTCCTGTATGACAGAGTCATGACACCGTTCGGAAAGGTTCGTCCGCTGATGTTCCTTGGCTGGCTGATCCAGTGTATTGGCCTTCTCTGCATGTTCAACTTCTTCTCCAGCAAGGGACATGGGGTTGCGACTTTCCTTGGATTCTATATGTTGTATGTCATCGGTTATACGATCATCAATATGACCGCGCAGACATTACCTGCACTGATGACCAATGATCCGAAACAGCGTCCGACAGTCGGTGTATGGCAGACTGCCCTGAACTACATCACACCGATGGCGCTGAATATCGTTGTTTATACAAAACTGATGCCTGCTTACGGCGGAAGCTTCAACCAGGAATTCCTGAATGTTGTCACATGGCTGTGTGTAGCGTTGTCCTTTGTCGGTGTCGTACTTGTATGTATCGGTATTTCCGCTTATGACAAACCGGAAAACTTCGAAGGTATCGGAAAGACAGAACACCTCAAGGTGAAGGATATGCTGGACGTACTGAAGAGCAATAAGCCGCTGCAGAGTTATATTATCTCCGCTTCTTCTGATAAGATTGCCCAGCAGGCATCTTCCGCGTCCATTGTCAGTACTATGCTGAACGGAATCCTGATTGGTAATATGGGACTTGCGACTACCCTCAGTATGATCGGTATGCTGCCGTCAATCTTGTTTGCAATCTACGGAGCACGTTATGCAGGTAAACACGGAAATAAGGAATCTATTGTTACCTGGACACGTAATTCACTGATCGCCAATCTCGTCATGATCCTCTTCTTCACGATTGTACGTTTTACTGCCGGCACACAAACCATTGCTCATATGGGAATTACAATGATCGTGTTCGTTATTCTGACCTTTGTTGTCAACGGCTTCTCAATGTGTGTTACAACAGCGAATACCGGCTTTATGGCAGATATCATCGACTACGAACTTGATCGTTCCGGAAAGTATATCCCGGCAGTAGTCACAGGTACTTACAGCCTGGTAGATAAGATCGTTTCATCCTTCTCTGCTGCAATCGCAACCGGATGTGTTGCCCTGATTGGTTATACATCCACAATGCCTCAGCCTGGCGATCCTTCAACCATGGGCGTATTCTTCATGACAATGTTCCTGAGATATGGTCTGGCAGTTCTCGGTTTCCTCTGCACATTGTGGGCAATGAAGAGTTGCAAACTTGACAGAAAGGAAATGGAAAGAGTACAGAAAGATATCGCTGATAGAAAAGAAGAAGCACAGAAGACACTGTTTGAAGAAGAACTGCACAAAGGAGATCCTGCAAATGCGTAAGATTACAATACTGAAAGACGGATGGAAATTCCTGAAAGAAGATATTCCGTGTGAAAGCGCAATGGAACATGCGTCAAAGGGAGAAACCGTAACCCTCCCGCATACATGGAACGCAGAAGACGGACAGGATGGCGGTAATGATTACCACCGCGGAACCTGCTGGTATGTAAGAGAACTGAGCACAGAAGAAACAGAAGGGGAACGTCTGTTTCTTGAATTTGCCGGGGCTGCCATGTCTGCAGATGTATATCTCAACGGAAAACATCTGGCGCATCATGACGGAGGTTATTCCACGTTCCGTACAGAACTGAGTGGGCATCTGTCAGAGAAGAATATCCTGGTGGTATCTGTCAACAATGCAGACAGCCGTACAGTATATCCGCAGAAAGCAGACTTTACCTTCTATGGTGGTCTGTACAGACCGGTCAGTCTGATTGCGGTACCGGAAGAACATTTCGAACTGTTAAAAGACGGAACCCCAGGCATTAAAGTGACATCTGTCGTAGACCTGGAGAACAAAAGCGCACATATTACCGTCGAAACATGGCATAACGGGAATAGTGTGGAAATCACCGTCAACGGAGAGACAAAGACTGTTGAGCACAAAGCAGAATTTGTGATTGAAAACGTTCATCTCTGGGATGGTCTGGATGATCCGTACCTGTATACCGCATCCGCAAAATTGCCGTCCGGAGATGAAGTCAGCACACGCTTTGGATGCAGGGTATTCGCATGCGACCCGCAGAAAGGCTTCTTCCTGAACGGACGTAGCTATCCGCTGCGCGGTGTCAGCCGTCACCAGGACCTGAAAGGTAAAGGAAATGCTGTAGGAAGAGAAGATCTGGAAGCGGATATGGCAATCATCCGTGAACTCGGAGCTAATACACTGCGTCTTGCGCATTACCAGCATGCTCAGGAATTCTACGATCTATGCGATGAAAACGGTATTGTTGTCTGGGCAGAGATTCCCTATATTACGATGCACATGAGCGAAGGCAGAGAAAATACATTGAGTCAGATGAAAGAACTGATCACCCAGTGTTATAACCATCCGTGTATCGCAGTATGGGGATTATCCAACGAAATTACTGCTGCCAGCGCGGTAAATGAAGATCTGCTGGAAAACCACCGGCTGCTGAACGAACTGTGTCACAGAATGGATCCTACGCGCCTTACAACAATGGCCAATGTATTCATGCTGGAAATAGAAAGTCCGATGTTGGATATTCCGGATATCAACAGTTATAACCTGTATTTCGGATGGTATCTTGGTGAACTGGAACAGAATGATGAGTTCTTTGATGAATATCACGATAAATATCCGGACAGAGTGATCGGATTCTCAGAGTATGGTGCGGATGCCAACCCGGCATATCATTCTTCTCATCCCGAAAAAGGTGACTACACCGAGGAATATCAGGCATTGTATCATGAACATATGCTTAAAATGATCGAAGAACGTCCGTATCTCTGGGCAACACATGTATGGAACCTGTTTGATTTTGCGGCAGACGGAAGAGATGAAGGCGGAAAACATGGTGAGAATCAGAAGGGCTTGGTTACATTTGATCGTCTGACCCGCAAGGATGCATTCTGGCTGTATAAAGCTGCTTGGAATCATCAAGAACCGTTTGTACATCTCTGCGGAAAAAGATATGTAAACCGTTGTGAAGATGAAACTGAAATCAAAGTATATTCCAACCAGAGTGAAGTCAGTTTGTATGTGGATGGTACGCTCGTAGGAAAACAGAACGGGAAGACCGTGTTCTGTTTCCGTATCCCGCTGATAGGTAATCATATGATCCGGGCGGAGGCTGGAGATGCGTCCGATACCATGTGCATTTGCAGAGTCAGTGAACCGGATGACAGTTATATTTTCAATAAAGCTGCAGCTTCTGTAACCAACTGGTTTGATGCAGATGAAATCGATCCTGAATGCTTCTCCATCCAGGATACGTTAGGAGCGATCCGCGAGAATCCGCAGGCAGGCGCAATCATTGACGCAATGATGGCTAAAGGCGCTTCCGAACGCGGAGATGTCGCAGACGCGGTCAAGGATAATCCCGGGCTGAAGAGAATGATGGCCAGAATGACATTGATATCTCTTCTGAAACAGTCCGGCGCGGATGAAGAAAGTATCAAACAGATCAACCGCGTACTGCAGGGAATTAAAAAGGCATAAACGAAAGGAACAGGGTGGATCACATGAAAAAAGGTGTACAGCAGATCATGCTGGGAACGATCACAAAAAACAGAGAACAGACGATGAAGGCATTAGACAGAATCCGGCTTGCCGGATATGACGGCATCGAACTGAACCGTTTTATGATCCACCCAAGTTCCCTGATGGTAAGAGCACTGACAAAAGCAGCAGGTATGCCCACAGGAAACGGAGGAAAGCTGGACTGGCATGAGATGCTGGAAAACAGCGGATTGTCCGTGATCAGCCTGCATACAGATCTCGGATCACTGGAAAAGGAAACAAATGAGATCATCCGGGAGGCGAAAAGCTTTAACACAGATACTGTGGTTATTACCGGAATGTACCGGTTTGATTACTCCGATGAAACAACTGTAAAAAAACTGGCAGATCGTCTGAATCAGACCGGAAGCACCCTGAAAGAAAACGGTCTGTCTCTGCTTTATCACAATCATAATATTGAACTGCTTCAGGTAAGACCTGGTGTGTGTGCATATGACATCCTGCTGGAGAATACGAATCCGGAATATGTGAACTTCGAATTTGACAGTTACTGGTTTACAGATGGCGGAGCTGATGCGGCATCCTGGGTGGAAAAACTCAGTACACGGATGAAACTATGGCATATCAATGACCGCGGAAGCAGGCAGAAAGGATCAGCGATGACACCTATTCTGAAAGCTGACAGTATGGAACTGGGAACAGGGAATATGAATCTTGACAGACTGAAGGAGATTGCGTTATGTAACGGCATAGAAGCAGTTGTGCTGGAAAGTCACAAGAACTGGATCGATAAAGATCCGCTGAAGAGTATTGAGACAAGTGCCGTATGGCTGAATGAGAGGTTCTGAAATGGAAAAGAATCGTTATTACGGAACACTACCTGCGGTATGGCAGGCAAACTGGATTGATCCTGAACTACCGCATGATGCTGCAGAACGGCAGCCGGCTTCGGTTCTGCGTAAAAGATTTTATACGGAACATGCAGATTCTGCAGTGTTGTATATTACCTGCCACGGTCTGTATCAGGCATATCTGAACGGAAAACGTGTCGGAAACTATGTACTTGCACCAGGAACCGGTGACTATCACAAACGTCTCTGCGTACAGGCATATGAAATCAGTGATCTTCTGAATGAAGGAGAAAACGAACTGATCGTTACCCTCGGAGATGGATGGTATCGGGGAAGTGTTGGAATCGATGGTCTGCGTAATTATTACGGAGAAGATATTGCTTTATTATGTCAGGCTGAAGCGGATGGAAAGGTCATCCTCTGCAGTGATGAAACCTGGGAAGCTTCTTCTGAAGGCCCTGTGCGTCAGAATGATCTTCAACAGGGGGAAAGCTATGATGCCAGGAAAGAAGAAATCACAGATTGGCACCAGGTGACCGTCAGAAATTTCGGATTCAGTAACCTGAAAGCAGATGAAAGTGTACCGGTCAAAGAACAGGAACGTTTTACAGGCAGGTTCATCACTACACCAGCCGGAGAAACAGTGATCGACTTCGGTCAGAATCTTGCCGGATACACGGAAATTCATGTTCCTGCGAAAGCCGGGCAGAAGATTACATTGCGGCATGGCGAAACACTGGATGAAAAAGGCAATTTCACCCAGAACAATTTTGATCCGGGAGACCGCAATAAAAATGGAGGGATTCCTCAAAAGATCGAATATATTTGTAAAGAAGGAGAAAATGTATATCACCCGTCTTTTTGCATCTTCGGATTCCGTTACGCAAAGATAGAAACAGATATTGACCTTTCCGATGCGCAGTTTACAGCCGTGGCGGTATATTCCGATATACCGCAGACAGGATTCTTTGAATGCGGGAATAAAGATGTAAACAGGCTGTTTCAGAACAGTCTCTGGTCCATGCGCTCCAATTTCGTGGATATCCCGACTGACTGCCCGACAAGAGAAAGAGCCGGGTGGACCGGTGATGCCGGTGTATTTGCGCCGACTGCGGTATACCTTGCGGACTGTTACCAGGTATTACGGAAATGGCTGGGTGAGTGCCGTCTGGCACAGCATGAGGATGGTCTCGTTGAGAATATTGCGCCGGTAAACAACAGCGGCAGTATGATCTCGAATATGCTGCAGGGATCTGCAGGATGGGGAGATGCATGTATTCTTGTCCCGTGGACTTTATACCAGGCATATGGAAAGAAAGAGATCCTGTCCGAAAATTATGACATGATGAAGGGATGGATGGCTTTCTGTGAAAAGCGCGCGTCAAAGACACGGCTTGGAAACATGAGAAACCCGTATAAGAAATACCTGGTGGATGAAGGCTTCCATTTTGGGGAATGGTGCCAGCCGGATGTGGATAATACCGCAGCGATGAAGCATACCATGATGCATGGTAATCCGGAAGTGGCTACAGCATATTATTTCCGTTCAGCATCTCTGATGAACAAAATCGCGGAAATCCTGGGAAAAGACACAGATGCGCAGAAATACGCACAGATTGCGGAGAATGCAAAGAAGGCATACCGGTATACCTGCACAAAGAACGGTAAGATTGTGTCTGACCGGCAGTGCGAATATGTGCGCCCGCTGTCCTTTGGCTTACTGGAAGGAAAGGAAGCGGAAGATGCTGCGGCTGCCCTGAATGAACTCGTAAAAAAGAACGGATATCATCTGAATACCGGATTCCTCTCCACCCCGGACCTTTGCCGGGTTCTGGCAGATCACGGATATACGGATACTGCTTACAAGCTGCTTCTGCAGGAAGAATGTCCAGGCTGGTTGTATGCGGTTAAAAAGGGAGCTACAACAATCTGGGAGACATGGGACGGTATCCGGGAAGACGGTACTGTACACGACTCCCTCAATCATTACTCATACGGAGCAATCAGCGGCTGGTTATTCAGCGGAGTATGCGGTATCCATTTGGATAACAGAAGGCTGACGATAAAACCACAGCCCTCCGAAACGATTGGTTATGCGCAGGCACGCTGGGATTCCCCGGCTGGACGCATTGAAAGCAGATGGAAATACGAGCAGAATAAACTGATTCTGGATATATCGGTACCATGCGAAGCAGAGATTAAACTGCCGGATGGAACCACGGAATATGCAGAGAAAGGAGCGTACCATTATGAAATACTACTGTAATCCTCTGAATATCAATTACCGGTATCAGTTTAATGCTGATCCTCGGAAACACGGACAGTTGCAGATCTGCAGAGAAGCCGCAGATCCATCCATGATCTGCTTTCAGGGAAGATACTGGATCTTTGCGTCGATGACCCTGGGTGTCTGGGTATCTGATGATCTGGTGAACTGGGAAAATCATCGTCTTCCGGCACATCTTCCCTTATACGACTATGCGCCCGATGTCCGGGTAATCGGGGAATATGTATACTTCTGTGCTTCCAACCGTGAACACGCCTGTGATTATTACCGGACAAAGGATATTCTGAGCGGTCCGTATGAGAAGATTGAAGGAACTTTCCCGTTCTGGGATCCGAATCTTTTCAGAGATGATGACGGTAAAGTGTATTTCTATTGGGGATGCTCCAATATAACACCGGTATATGGTGTGGAAGTAGACCCGGAAACATTGAAGCCGGCCGGAGAAAAAAAGGAACTGATTTTCGGTGATCCGCATCACATCGGATATGAGAGAATCGGTGAAAATAACACTATACTTCCGGCAGAAGAGGAAGAAATAGAAGCAAATTATCAGGCATATCTGAAACGGAGCGGTGTTCCCGAGGACAGGCTTCCGCCGGGTGTCGCGCCGCTGATCAGAGGTATGTTTACCAATCGTCCTTATATCGAGGGTGCCTGGATGACAAAATACTGCGGAAAATACTATCTGCAGTATGCGGCACCCGGTACCCAGTACAATACCTATTCCGACGCTGTTTATACCGGTGAGGCACCGCTGGGACCATTTGTTCTGGCAGATAACAGTCCGTATTCCTATAAGCCGGGAGGATTCATTCCCGGAGCGGGTCATGGATCTACGATGCAGGATGATCAGGGAAACTGGTGGCATACTTCCACTATGCGGATCTCCGTGAATCACGACTTTGAAAGAAGAGTCGGTCTGTGGCCGGCAGGCTTTGACAAAGACGGAGAACTGTACTGCAATCAGCGGTACGGCGATTGGCCGATGAGCTTTTCCGGGCTGCGTCAGGATACCTGGAGAGATCCGGCATGGATGTTATTAAGCGTAAATAAGCAGATGCATGCTTCATCCTGTACGGAAGGACATGAACCATCCAAAGCAGCGGAAGAAAATGTACAGACCTGGTGGAGAGCTCAGACAAACAGCAGAAATGAATGGCTGATGATGGATCTTGAAAAAGTATTCTCTGTCCATGCTGTACAGATAAACTTTGCGGATGATCACATCGATATTCCCTGTCCCGGAGAGATCCGCCCGGGATCACAGGCACGTTACATCGAAGAACGTGACCTGAAAACACAGTGGAAACTGGAAGGATCCGCAGACGGAATAAACTGGTCTGTTATCGAAGATAAGAGTAATGCGGATACTGATCTTTCCCATGATCTTATTGTGAGGGAAGAAGGTTTGAATATCCGGTATCTCCGTTTAAGCAATATCTCAGTCCCATATGAGCAGAATCCCTGTGTATCCGGTCTGCGTGTATTCGGACTTGGCGAAGGAGAAAAACCGGCTGTTCCAGGATATACCGTGAAACGTACAGGCGCATTGGATATGCAGGTAAATATTGAGGCACAGGAAGATACTGTTGGATACAACATTCTGTTTGGTTCTGCAGAGGATAAACTGTATCATAGTATGATGGTATTTGAATCGGGAGAACACCGGATCGGTGCCCTGATCGACGGAAGAAACTATATCGTCAGAGTAGATGCGTTTAATGAAAACGGAATTACTGAAGGTGTATGCCGGAAATTGGAGGAAGAGTAAATGTCATTTCCCAAAGGATTTATGATTGGTGCAGCAACTGCGGCGCACCAGGTTGAAGGAAACAATATACATAGTGATTACTGGGCGCAGGAACATATACCTCATACCAGTTTTACAGAACCTAGCGGTGAAGCTTGTGACCATTATCATCGTTATGAAGAAGATATAAAACTAATGGCAGATGCGGGATTAAACGCATACCGTTTCTCCGTGGAATGGGCAAGAATTGAACCGGAAGAAGGTAAATTCGATGACAAGGAAATCGAACACTACCGGAAAGTGATTGCCTGCTGCAGAGAAAATCATATTGAACCCATTGTTACACTGATGCACTTTACGAGTCCGGTCTGGCTGATTCAAAAAGGCGGATGGGAAGCGGAGAGCACTGTGGAATACTTCCGCAGATATGCGTCATATGTCACGGAGAAACTGGGATCACAGCTGAATTACATCTGTACGATCAATGAGGCAAACATGGGATTGCAGCTTGCAGCAATCGCAAAGCGGTTTACGCTGATGGCGGAGCAGGCAGCCAAGAAAGCAAAGAGTGCCGAAGGAACTGTTCAGGTAGGCATGAACTTTGAGAAGATGATGGAAAACATGAAATATGCGGCAGCGGAGAATGCGGAGATTTTCGGTACACCCCAGCCGCAGATCTTTGTCAGTTCACGTACACCGGAAGGGGATATTCTGGTCATGAGGGCGCACCAGGCAGCCAAAGAAGCAATCAAATCACTGTATCCAAACATCAAAGTCGGTATCACTCTGTCCATGCATGATCTGCAGGCTCTGGAAGGCGGAGAACCCTATGCCCAGGCTGCCTGGGAAGAAGAATTCACGCATTATCTTCCTTATCTCGAGGGAGATGACTTCCTGGGTGTACAGAACTACACAAGAACACAATATGGTCCGCAGGGACAACTGCCATGCCCGGAAGGCGCAGAGCTGACCCAGATGGATTATGAATTCTATCCCGAAGCCTTGGAACATGTGATCCGCCGTGTCCATGAAGATTTCAAAGGAAATCTGATCGTGACGGAGAACGGTACAGCCATGTCGGATGATACCAGAAGAGTGGAATTTATCCGCAGAGCCCTTCAAGGTGTGAAGAATTGTATGAATGATGGTATTCCGGTAAAGGGATACTGCTACTGGAGCCTGATGGATAATTTTGAATGGCAGAAAGGCTTCGGGATGACATTCGGTCTGATCGCTGTTGACAGAAACACACAGACAAGAACTCCCAAAGAAAGTCTGAAGTATCTCGGAAGTTATACTAAGTAACAATTGCATAAAGAAATGGATGAGATCGTGTGTCCCATCCATCTTTTTTTCATGTAACGGAAGAATCAGAGCTTCTTTGTCCACGGAACCCTGCCGATGACTTCAGGTGTCTCGTAGAAACGCGCTGTTTTATCACGTTCGGTATCATTCCATTTATCGAATCCAAGAGGACTGATATGCGGTCCGTACGTACAGTTCTCGAATACACACAAACCATAATCACGCCAGGGTCTTGCCAGATAGATACTTCCGGGTGTGACGCAATCCTCGCAGGTAAACTGACAGTTTCTGAACCGGAAGCCTTCGGTCTGTCTCAGCGGGTGTGCCGGGGCTGCCGCATAACCTACATCTCTTGCGTCAAATACAGAACGTATTTCACAGTTTTCGAACAAAGTTTCACCGCATCCGAAGATAAAGTCCACGGTTCCTTCAATCAGACAGTCCTTAAAGTATTGACGGCAGTATTTATCCTGTCTCAGATCATCTGTCAGAAAGCTGTCATATCTCTCAATCAGATCATCGGGAAGAGGTCCCAGAAACAAGGTGTCCTGCGTGGAAATGAGGCGGCAGCGGTTCATGTGAAAGTCATCTCCATATACTGTCAGTGCCACTTCCTGACCCTTTATCTCCGGATTTCCTGCATCATTAACGATACAAAGATCTTCCATGGTCACATGATCACTTACCACCGCCACTGTCCAGGTACGGAACGTGTTGAACTCTTTGCCGTCTTCCGCAATCTTGTTCGCGTAATCATCCCAGATAATTCTGGTTTTGTTCATTCCTGCACCACGTATGGTTAAATGTGAAGTTGAAATTTTACATTTTATCCGGAATGTTCCCTCAGGAAGATCGATGATATCCCCCTCATGGGCTTGCTCAAGTAAATTTTGCAGGAATTGTTCATCTGAAATCGCTTTCTTCATCTGTTTTCTCCATAAAATCGTGTTTGATACTAGTATAAGTCATTCTTTTCCGACCATTGATATTTAATTTTCGAAAAGTTGAAACTGTCCATATTTTCTATGGTTTTATCCATGTACTTTAGAGAACCCTCAAAATATAGTTAAATTACGAATCTGTGTACAGCGGGTGGATTATTTCCGTTGATAAGGGGAAAGCCGGCTGATTATTCGCCGGGATGTAAGCGCTTCCTTACAAGCCGGCAGCTGATTTGAACGGGGGATGCAATGACAAGAATACGCACAATCCAGGAGTATAGAAGAACTGATCTGATGATCTGGGCTTTTATATTAGTGGTTTGTGAGTTTTTAACTGTCAAGGCAGCCAATTCATGGTTCCCCGCTCAGCCGTATACAGTTTCGGTAGCGGCTGCGGTCACAACGATCGTCTATATGCGTTGGGGATGGTGGGGCTGTTTTCATGCTTTTCTTGCGGGTACGGCATTCTGTGCCGCTTCCGGTGCGCAGTTATTTTCTTATCTGATCTACTGCACCGGAAATCTCTTTTCTGTTCTTGCGGTTCCTTGTCTGCTAAAGGTCGGAAAAGAACGCACCCGTACGGGAGCATTTGGTCTCTTCTTCCCAATCCTCGTCCTTCTGCTGATGCAGTGCGGCAGAGCCCTCACTGCCCTGGTGCTTGGTGCTTCCTCAGCAAGCGTCATCGGCTTCTTCACTACGGACAGCGTTTCACTTCTGTTTACGTTTGTCGTTGTGTGGGTGGCACGGCAGCTGGATGGTATATATGAAGATCAAAAGCATTATTTGCTTCGCCTCTCCGCTAAGGAGAAAGCAGAAAAGGAGGTTTCACTATGAAGGCTAAGGCGGCAGATTTTCTTATTTTTGACAAAGAAGCAGGGGTATACAAGGTCGATCCTGAACAGGCTGTTCGCGATGATGTAGAGAAGCACTACTGGCGTCATGTACTGTTAACGGTCGCAAAGGACTGGCGTCTGTATCTGATGCTTGTCCCAATGCTCCTTGTATTCCTGTTTTGGCGTTATTTCCCGATGTACGAACTTCTGGGATGCTTCAAGGTATCAGACAACGTTCTGCCGGTATCTAAGCAGCTCTTCTCGGGATTCTCGTACTTCAAACGACTGCTGTTTGCAGGAGACGGTCTCTCTACAGATTTCTGGAGAGCAATGAGAAATACATTCCTGCTCAGCTTCTATGGACTGTGTTTCGGCTTCCCGATCCCGATCATTCTGGCACTCTTCTTCAATGAAGTCCGTTCAAACATTGCGAGAAGTGTATTCCAGGTGCTGACGTATCTGCCGAAGTTCATGTCCACCGTTGTCATGGCATCTCTTGTTATGATGCTTGTCAAACAGGGTTCCCTGACAACAGGTATGGGTATTGTCAGCCAGTTCCTCTCCAACATCGGGCTGATTGATAAAACGGTCGCCAATGCAGGCCTTCTGAACAATCCTTCATTCTTCCGTTCTATCTATCAGATCAGTGGTATCTGGGAAGGCGCAGGTTACGATTCCATCGTATTCTTCGCGGCGATTATCGCAATTTCACCGACCAGCTATGAAGCAGCACAAATCGACGGTGCTGACAAGTGGGCACAGATGCGTTACGTTGTCCTGCCCAGCATCCTGTCAACCATCGTCATCATGCTGATCACCAGAATCGGTAGCTTACTGAACGTCGGATACGAAAAAGTATTGCTGTTGTACAACACAAAGACGTACATGACAGCAGATGTTGTATCCACCTTCGCACACCGTAATGGTATGGGCAGCGGTGCCGGAACAGGTATTGCTGCAGCTGCCGAAATGATGAACAACGTCATCGGAATGCTGCTGGTTATTGGTGCTAATACAATTGCACGTAAAGCTGCCGATACATCGCTTTATTAATGGGGGGATTTCATGAAAAGAAAACTTGAAATTTCGGAACTGATCTTCAAGATCCTGAGCTATACGCTGCTGTGTGTATTTGCTCTGTGCTGTCTATATCCGTTCGTGTACGCAATCAGTGCTTCGATCAGCGGACGCTCTGCGGTTGAATACGGATCAGTAGTTCTGTTCCCGAAGGACATCCAGTTTGATGCCTTTAAGAGAATGTTCAGTGACAACATGTTCTGGAACGCGTATTCCAATACGC
Source organism: Solobacterium sp. (assembly GCA_017430925.1). GTDB lineage: Bacteria > Bacillota_I > Bacilli_A > Erysipelotrichales > Erysipelotrichaceae > Bulleidia. The sequence continues at coordinate 23,735 of JAFRMA010000059.1, forward strand.
TCTTCCTGACCCTGTTCGGAACGATCTGGGCAATGTTCGTATCGATTCTCGGTGCGTATGCACTGTCCAAGAAGAGACTTCTCTTCAGAAAATTCTTTAACTTCTTCCTGGTATTCACCATGTGGTTCTCTGCAGGTATCGTTCCTCAGTATCTGAACTACCTGGCTACCAAGGATGTATTCAACGGAATAGGAATTACGGATGACAAGTGGCTTGTCGTTATCGCAATGGGTATGGCTGCCATGAACATCATCCTCCTGAGAAACGCCTTTGAAGGAGTTCCTTCTGAAATCGAAGAAGCTGCGATCGTTGACGGCGCATCCGAGATGCAGGTCCTGAAGCAGGTATATCTGCCGATGACCAAATCAACAATTGCAACAGTTGCTCTGTTCTTTGCAATTTCTCGCTGGAATGGTTATTTCTGGGCAAGACAAATGATTTCGAACACCAATGAACAGCCCTTGCAGGTATATATCAGAAATATTTTGGAGACCTATACGGACTTGGAGCAACTGGGCGGATGGTCCTACAATTATGCGCCTGATTCGATTATCTTTGCTCTGATCGTTTGTTCCATCATTCCGATTCTAATTATCTATCCGTTCATTCAGAAGTACTTCGCCAAAGGCACCAATGCCGGCGGTGTGAAGGAATAAATATTTTCAGGAGGAAAGAATAAGATGAAACGTATTATCTCATTTGTGCTGATTTGTGCCATGCTGTTTACACTTGTTGTAAGCGCAAGCGCAGAGAGTGTTGTACTTCGTATGGCTACCGGTTACAAC